>JALRDW010000110.1 GCA_023262065.1 Acidimicrobiia bacterium
CTCGGAGGCGTTCTCGAGCCCGTAGGCGATGGCCGCCGCGGTGGGCTCGTTGAGGAGGCGCAGCACGTTGAGGCCGGCCAGCCGGGCGGCGTCCTTGGTGGCCTGGCGCTGGGCGTCGTCGAAGTAGGCCGGCACCGTGATGACGGCCTGCGTGACGGTGTCCCCGAGGTAGGCCTCCGCGTCCCGCTTCAGCTTCTGGAGCGTGCGGGCCGAGATCTCCTGCGACGTGTAGGCCTTGCCGTCGATGTCGATCGACCAGCCCGTACCCATGTGCCGCTTCACCGAGCGGATCGTGCGGTCCGGGTTCGTGATCGCCTGACGCTTCGCCACCTCGCCGACGAGGATCTCGCCGGTCTTCGAGAACGCCACCACCGACGGGGTGGTGCGGGCGCCCTCCGAGTTCGGGATGACGACGGGCTCGCCCGCCTCGAGGACCGAGACGACCGAGTTCGTGGTGCCGAGGTCGATGCCGACTGCCTTGGGCATGGGGTGCCTTCCTCTCCGGGATGACGGGACCGGTCGGGGGGTCCGGCCGGGCGGGGGGTCGATGACTTGAGTTGTTGACCATCAACTTTTGTGAGTCCCACCGTATTCCCATCCCGCCCGGATCTCCACGCGGGGACCCGTGACCTCGGGCACCCCGGGGAGCGGGACGGCTCCCGTGCGGGCCCGGCGCCGGTGGGCCTAAGGTTCCGCCATGGCCCGACGCACCGCTCAGTACCTCTCCTCGCTCGCCGAGGTCCCGCTCTTCTCCGCCCTGTCGCAGCGCGATCTGGGCCGGATCGCCCGATTGGGCGAGGAGATCGAGGTGGAGGCCGGCACCCGCCTCGTCGACGAGGGCGCCACCGGCGACCAGTTCTTCGTGATCCTCCGGGGCAAGGCCAAGGTGACCCGCCGGGGTCGACGGGTGGCCAGCCTGGCCCGGGGCGAGTCCTTCGGGGAGCTGTCGCTCCTCGACCGGGGCCCGCGCACGGCGACCGTGACCGCCGAGACCCGGATGGAGCTCCTCGTGCTCGGTCAGCGGCAGTTCGCCGGCCTGCTCGACGATGCCCCCGGCTTCTCGCGCAAGCTCCTCGCCGGGATGGCGCGCCGCCTGCGCGAGGCCGACACCCGCAACCAGTAACCGCCCACGCCGGGCTTCCCGGGGCCCGATTGGTAGGTTTCCGGCGATCACCGCACGCCCCATCGGATGGGCGCGCGCCACCCGGAGGTCCCATGCGCCGGCCCAAGCCGCACCAGATCGTCCTCACCATCGGCGTGCTCGCCGCCGTCGGCACGGTCGCCTCGGGCATCGCCCCGCAGATCACCCACTGGCACGACGAGTCGCCGATCGCCCGCGAGGTCTTCGTCAACGTCCCGGGCGGGCTGCAGGTGGCCTTCTACATCGTCATGGCGGCAATGCTGTTCGTCACCGCCTGGCTCGTCTCGCTCCGGGTCCGCAACTACGAGCGCGGCGGGCCCGACGACCGGCGGCTGACGCGCACCAACGCCAAGCGCCGGATGCGCGACTTCCGCCGTGGCGTCTGGATGCGCACCCTCC
Organism: Acidimicrobiia bacterium; assembly: GCA_023262065.1. Classification (GTDB taxonomy): domain Bacteria; phylum Actinomycetota; class Acidimicrobiia; order IMCC26256; family IMCC26256; genus IMCC26256. Next base: position 1,541 of record JALRDW010000110.1, read on the forward strand.
TGCGCGACCCGGCCGCCGGCGCGATGCACTCGATGATCTACTTCGGGTTCCTCGTGCTGTTCGCCGCCACGGTGCTGCTCGAGATCGACCACCAGCTCCCCGAGGCCCTCAAGTTCCTGCACGGCACCGTGTACCAGGGCTACTCGTTCATGGCCGACCTCTTCGGCCTCGTGTTCCTCGGCGGCATCGTCTGGGCCCTCGCCCGCCGCTACGTCCAGCAGCCGTACCGCATCCGCATCAAGACCAAGCCCGAGCACCTGGTGATCCTCGGCGTGTTCCTCGTGATCGCGATCACCGGGTTCACCACCGAGGGCCTGCGGATCGCGGCCGAGGGTCGGCCGGCGTTCGAGCAGTGGTCGTTCGTCGGTTGGTGGCTCTCGGGCCTCGTCGACGGCTGGAGCGAGGGCGCGCTCATCGACGCCCACCGCTGGTCGTGGCTCGCCCACGTGGTCGCGTTCATCGCGTTCCTCGTGATCCTGCCCACCACGATGCTGCGGCACATGATCACGAGCCCCATGAACATGTTCTGGCGCGACAAGGACCGCCCGAAGGGCGCGATGAAGCCGATGCCGAACCTCATGGAGACCGAGCTGGAGTCGTTCGGCGCCTACCAGATCGCCGACTTCACGTGGAAGCAGCTCTTCGACACCGACGCCTGCACGATGTGCGGGCGCTGCACCTCGGTGTGTCCGGCGCACGCAACGGGCAAGCCGCTCGACCCGCGTGAGATCGTGCTCAAGGTCGGCGAGGTCATGAACGCCACGGCCGAGCCGCGCACGACGCCGCCGATCGGCGTGGTCGACGGCATCACCATCGACGCGGACTCGGTGTTCGAGCGGATCACCTCGACCGAACTCTGGGCCTGCACGACCTGCAAGGCCTGCGACGAGATCTGCCCGGTCAACATCGAGATCCTCGACAAGATCCTCGACATGCGCCGGTACCTGTCGCTCATGGAGTCGGACTTCCCCGCCTCCCTCGGCAACGTGTACCGCTCCATGGAGAACTCGGCCAACGTCTACGGCATGAACCAGGGTGACCGCGGCGACTGGGCGAGCGACCTCGATGGCATCGAGATCATCGAACCCGGATCGGCGTCCGGACCGCACGAGTACCTCATGTGGGTCGGGTGCGCCGGGTCGTTCGACGACCGGAACAAGAAGACGAGCCGGGCGCTGGCCAAGCTGCTGCAGCGGGCGGACATCGACTTCGCGATCCTCGGGCCGTCGGAGCTGTGCACCGGCGACTCCGCCCGCCGTTCCGGCAACGAGTACATCTTCCAGATGCTCGCGATGCAGAACATCGAGGTGCTCGACGGCGCCGGCGTCACGAAGATCATCACGCAGTGCCCGCACTGCTTCAACACGCTGAAGAACGAGTACCCACAGCTCGGCGGGAACTACGAGGTGATCCACCACTCCCAGTTCCTCGCCCAGCTCATCGACGAGGGTCGCCTCTCGATGGCCGGGGCCTCCCTGGCCGAGCGGGTCACCTACCACGACTCCTGCTACCTGGGCCGGCACAACGACGTCTACATGGCCCCGCGCAACGTGATCGGTTCGCTCAAGGGCATCGACATCGTCGAGATGCCGCGCAACGGCACGAAGGGCATGTGCTGCGGCGCCGGCGGGGCGCGCATGTGGATGGAGGAATCCATCGGCAAGAAGGTGAACGACGAGCGAGCCCAGGAGGCCCTGGCCACCGGTGCGACCCGTGTCGCGGTGGCCTGCCCGTTCTGCTACGTGATGATGGACGACGGCGTGAAGGGCGCGGGCAAGGGCGACGACGTCGTCGTGCAGGACCTCGCCGAGATGCTCCTCGAGGCGATGGAGTCCGACCCGTCGGTCCACGACCAGACGACGCTCGCCTGATCGCAGGCGACGACGGAGTGCGTGAGGGCGTCGCCGCGGCGGCGCCCTCGTCGCGTACGGGCCGCTACTTGCGGAAGTTCAGGTACGAACGGCTCGGCGTCGGTCCGCGCTGACCCTGGTACTTCGAACCGGTGACCGAGGAGCCGTACGCGTTGTCGGCCTCGGTCGTCATGCGCAGGAACGAGATCTGGCCGATCTTCATGCCCGGGTAGATCGCGATCGGGAGGTTCGCGACGTTCGACAGTTCGAGGGTCAGGTGACCGTCCCAGCCCGCGTCCACGAAACCCGCGGTGGAGTGGATGAGGAGGCCGAGACGTCCCAGACTCGACTTGCCCTCGAGTCGGGCGACGAGATCGTTCGGGATCGCGACGCGCTCGAGCGTCGAGCCCAGCACGAACTCACCGGGATGCAGGATGAATGCGCCCGGTGGTGTCACCTCCACGAGCTCCGTGAGGTCCTCCTGCGGCTCCTTCGGATCGATGAAGGGCGTCGTGTCGTTGCGGAACACGCGGAAGAAGGCGTCGACGTGGAGGTCGACCGAGGACGGCTGGACATCGGCCGGGTCGAACGGATCGATGACGATCCGTCCCGCGGCGATCTCCTCACGGATGGTGCGGTCGCTGAGAATCACGGGATCGGACCCTACCAACGCGGGTCGGGGCCCGTCGGGCCTCAGGCGCCCGGCTTGAACACCATGAGGTAGAGCAGCGCGAGGGTCATGAGGTGCAGCACACCCGAGGCCGCGCCGACCTGCTTGCCGAGGGCCTCCATCATCGCGACCTGCGGCGGCGGACCGGCCGGCGCGCCCGCCGGGGGCGGACCTCCGGCGGCCAGCTCCTCCCCGAGCGCGTTCATCCGCCGGACCCGCGGCAGCAGGACGGCGTGGGACACCCCGAGCGAGATCACGAAGAGCACGATGGACAGCCACACCCAGATCTGCGAGAACGCCCACTGACCGTCGCTGAGCCAGACGAGCACGAGACCGAGGACGAGGATCGCGTAGATGAAGTTCTCGGCGATCATGGACACCCGGTAGTTGGCCTGGGAGATGGCCAGCCCGCCCGGTCCGGGGCGCTTCTTCGACTCGGCGCCGTAGAGACCGTTGAGGAACACCGTGCCGATCCCGATGATCGCCACGAGGATGTGCAGGATGAGGACGATCTTGTAGAGCGCGGACTCGGTTCCCACCTCGTACCCCCGGTTGTTCTCCGTCACCGGTCCCCCCGACCGGCGATCGGGCGCGAATCTAGGCCCGGCGCACGGCACGCCGCAGGGAGGCGGCGAGGTCCCCACGGCGACCGACCTCGACCCCGTCGAGCCCGAGGAACCGGGCCAACCGACCCGCCTCCGCGGCGAGCGCTCGGGCCACCGGCTCCACCGCGACCCCGGGTTCGGCCCAGGCCCCCGGCAGGAGCAGGAGGCTCCGACGACGATCGGCCTTCGCGTCGACCCGGGCCACGAGGCGGTCCCCGAGGAGGAACGGCAGCACGTAGTAGCCGTGGGTGCGCCGGGGCTCGGGCACGTAGATCTCGATCCGGTACCGGAACCCGAAGATCCGTTCGACCCGGTCGCGCTCCCACATGAGCGAGTCGAACGGGGTGAGCAGCGCGCACGCGTCGAGGCGGCGCGGGACCGGCGTGCCGGGGACCCGGTACGCCGGGGATCGCCACGCCTCGACCCGGACCTCCTCGAGCGCGCCCTCCTCGACCAGTTCGGCCACGAGCGGTCGGGCGACCGGGCGCCGCTGCCGGAACGCGTCCGCGAGATCGGCCGCCGTCGCGACGCCGAACGAACGCGCCGCCCGCACCAGCAGCTCCTTGCGCGCGTCGTCATCCGTCGGTGTCGGTGCATCGACGATCGCCCGCGGGAGCGCCCGGTCGGTGAGGTCGTAGACGCGTTCGAAGTTCGGGGTGCGCCAGGCCGTGATCTCGCCGGTCCAGAACAGGTACTCGAGGGCCTGCTTGCCGCGGTCCCAGCCCCACATGTGGTCGGGCTTCACCCCGCGGTCCTCGAGGTGGCGGGCACTGATCGGGCCGCGGTCGCGCACCGCCTCGCGCACCCGGCGCACGTAGCCGGGATGATCACGGGCGACCGCGACCAGCCCGGACCACATGGTGCCCCGTTTGGCCTCCTCCATGCGCCAGCGCAGCGCCGGCTGCAGCCGCACGTCGATGAGGGACGCCTCGTGCCCCCAGAACTCGAACGCGCGTCCGTGACGGATGAGCCGGGCGCTCAGATCACGCGGGTGGTCGCCGAGCCGGGCGAACAGCGTGAGCTCGTGGGCCCGGGCGACGACGTTGACCGAGTCGAGCTGGATCGCCGCGACCCGATCGAGGAGCGCCGCGCCGTGGCGCACGGTCACGGCGCCGGTCGGACGCGGTCGCGCGAACCCCTGGGCAGCGAGCACGGCCCGCCGGACCTCCTCCGTACGCAGGGAGTTCGCCAACAGAGGCTCGGATCAGAGCCCGGTGACGGTGAGCGCGGAGTTCGTCGTGATCGGAGATCCGACGGCGCCGCCGCGGGAACCCGTGTACGTCCCGGTCCCGCCGGTCACCGCAGCGAACCGACCCGTGCCACCGACGACGCCGAGCGTCGCCGCGAACGTCGCGCCGCCGTCCGCGGTCGCGACCGTGGCGCCGGACGCCGTCGCCACGAGGGTCGAGCCATCCGCGGGCCACGTGTACGTCATGACGCCGGTGAACGGGCCGCTGCCCCGCGTGTACGAGAACAGCACGGTCGCATCGAGGCGAACCTCGTACGGCCCGGTCGACGCGCGGTCGTCGCCGACCGTGCCGGTGCCGGTCTCCGTGAGCGAGCCGGCCGTGCGCTCGCCCGCCGGCCCGACGGTCGCGACCGAGCGCGCGGGGATCGACAGGGTGATGGCGAGGGGCGCGGTCCCGAACAGCCCGGTGCCGGTCGTCGCCGAACCGACCGGCGTCGCGATGCCTGCGCCCGATGCGATCAGCGCCGCGGTGAGGATCACGACCGGCTTGCGCGTCGCATTCGCGCCGTAGTGCGTGAGCCCCGCACCCTCGACGAGCGAATCCCCGGCCCGGAGCCGCACGGTCCGCGGCCCGGTCACCGTTCGGGCCACGCCCCTCGCCGACGTGATCGTCACCGACCCCGACGTGATGCGGTAGGTGAGCACGCCCGACTGCACCGTCGCGACCTGGGTGCCGTCGTGGAAGTGCTCGGCGAGCCTGGCCTTCGGGGCGATGCGCACCTTCGTGAGGTAGAGCACCTGGCCGGGTGCGTTCGCGGGCTCACTGACCGACAGGACCGTGCGGGTGACGCCGTTGGCCGAGACGACGCTCCCCGCGCGCGGCAGGGTGGTCGCGGTCGAGCCGGTCGCACCCGTGGGCGCGCCGCGGGTGACGCCGGTCGAACCGGCCTCGGCCCATGCCGCGCTCGGCCCGCACACGGCGAGCAGCACGGTCGCGGTCGCCACGGTCCTCGTCACGATCCTCATGGTGGGCTCCGTACGCGAGCGCTCCCCGGGTCGGTCACCCGGACCCGGGGAGCGTACGTGGCACTCGGCGCGGCCCGGGCCGCGCGTGGCTCAGTTCAGGCTCATGTTCGGCTCGCCGAGCGAGTTCCGCCCGGTGAGGGTGCCGCGGGCGCAGGTGCCGCCGCGCGGCGTTCCGCCGTTGTACGCCTGCCGCACGCAGTTACGGAGCGCGAGCTCACCCCAGTAGTTCGGGTGGAGCGACTCCTGGACCTGGTACGGACCGAAGACCGTCGACAGCGTGCGGATCTGCGCGATCCACTCGGTCTTGTCCGACGCGCCGGCCGACTGCCAGGTCGCAAGTGCCTTCTCCTCGAGGAGCCCGACCGTGTTCTCGCAGAGTCGGCGGCCGTTGAACGCCGTGGTCAGGTTCATGAGCACGGCGTTGCCACCGGCCTGGGTGACCGCATTGGCCACCGCACCGTTGATGAGCGGCAGCGCGGTGTTGTTCGCCCAGTTCGCGTCGTTGTTCCAGAACCCGCAGCCACCGGTGTTCTGCCGGGTGTACCCGGACTGCGAGTACCGGAACCCGGTGCTGGTCGGGATCGGCGACATGTAGTTCTGCACCACGATCTTGTACGACGTCGTCGCATAGCCGGCATTCGTCATGGCCGTCCGCACGTTGAGGATCGCGTTCCTGATCGCCGCCGTCTTCGCCGTCACGTTCGCCGAGGTGAAGTTCGCCGTCACCGACGAGTCGTCGTTGCAGTAGTTCGGCCACCACGACGGCGACAGCAGGAAGTTCGTGACGCAGGTCTGCACGATGTCGGCGAAGTTGAAGTCGTTGCCGCCGATCGACAGCACCACCATCTTCACGTTGCGCGTCGCGGCATAGGACTGCAGCATCTTCGCCTGACCCTGCAGGCCCGCACCGTTGTCGTAGAAGTCGATCCCGGGCTTGAAGTTCGATCCGGTCTGCGTGGCGGTGCGAGCACCGGAACAGGCCAGGTTCGCGCTGAGCACGCCCCCACCGATGTGGGCCTCGGCGGCCTTCGACCGGTGGCACCCGGCGATCGTCTCGGCGGTGTTCGACGCGTTGTCGAAGTACGCCGCCGGCCCCAGGGCGTCGACGTTGCTGCTCGAGGTGTTGGTGTTGCCGGCCCAACGGCCGCCCTCCCCCGAGATGTAGGAGTCGCCGACGGTGACGATCGTCGGCGTTCCGACCCCCGGTCCGTCGGCCGCCGCCGGGGTCGCCGTGACCACCCCGAACGTGAGCGCCGACGACCCGGCGAGCGCGAGTGCGGTGATCCGTGTCCTGAACCCCATCGGTTCCTCCCCCCGTGTCTGGACGGAGTGACCGTAGACGAACGCTGAGGGTCTGTGCTCGACCACGGTGCGCGTCGACGCGCGACCACGTTACGTGGCACATCGCAGCGGGCCGTGGGAACCGGGGTCCTCAGGCCGCGTCGCGGGTCGGGTGATCCGGCAGGAACCGGTACGCGGCGAGGCTCCCGACGGCCGTCACGCCGGCGGCCACGTAGCAACCGACCGCGAGCGCATCGACGAACGCGACGCGGGCCTGCACGGCGAGCAGGTCGGAGGCCCGGGGACCGACGATCGCCGCCGCCCGCCGGGCCACCTCGAGCGCCGCCCCGATGCTCTGCTCCGCGATGTCCCGGTACTCCTCGGGCACCGCCCGCCAGCTCGCGCGGCGCAGGAGGGCCGAGGTGTAGACGCTCGCGTAGACGCTCCCGATCACCGCCACACCGAGGGTGCCGCCGATCTCCCGCGTCGCATCGTTGACGGCCGAGCCCTGGCCGGCCCGGTCGGGGGGCACCTCCCCCATGATCGCCTCGGTCGCGGGTGCCGTCGTGAGCCCGATGCCCCCGCCCACCAGGATCATC
>JALRDW010000114.1 GCA_023262065.1 Acidimicrobiia bacterium
CTGTTCCTCGGCGTCAGCCAGGGACCCGCCACCCCGATCTTCGCCGTGCGTCACCAGGTGCACCTCGGCGAGGGCGGGACGCCGGTGACCGTCGACTTCGAACGGATCCCCTTGCCGGCCGGTTCGTACTTCCTCTGGTTCGGCGCGTACGAGCCGGCGACCCGGGCCGAGGTCACGCCGTGGCAGCCGATCGGACCGCTGCTCGTGGAGGGCGGTCGGCGCCTGGATCCGACCCCGCGGGCCATCGTGCGGCTCTCCCCCGTCTACGTCCCCGCGTCGTGGAGCACGGGGACCTGACCCGCATGACCGACGGTACGACGCGGACTCCGCAGCCCCTCGTCTCGGTCGTGATCCCCGCGTACAACGCCGCGGGCTACCTCGCGCCGACCATCGAGTCGGTTCTGGCCCAGACCTACCGCCCGATCGAGGTGCTCGTCGTCGACGACGGGTCGAGCGACGACACCGTGGCGATCGCGCGGTCGTTCGGCGATCCGGTCCGGGTCATCGAGCAGGAGAACCGAGGACCCGCCGGAGCCCGGAACACCGGGTTCGCCGGCGCGCGTGGCGACATCATCGCCCTGCTCGACGCCGACGACCTGTGGATGCCGGAACGGCTCACCGCGTGCGTCGACCTCCTGCAGTCGGACCCGACCCTCGGCTTCGTGACGACCGACGCGTACCTCATCGAGGAGGACACCCTCACCGAACGGCGGTACTACGGCGACTACCAGCGGTACCCGTTCCCGGCGCGGGGTGCCCAGCTCGACGAGATCGCGAAACGCAACTTCGTGTTCGTGTCGGCGGTCTTCGACCGTCGGCTCTTCGACCTCGTCGGGGCGCGCCTCGACGAGCGGCTCTGGGGTACCGAGGACTACGACCTCTGGACCCGCTTCCTCCTCGCCGGGGCCGAGGCGGGGCTCGTCCCCGAGCCCCTCGCGTGGTACCGGGTACGGGCCGACAGCGTGAGCCGGGCCCGGGCCCGGCAGTGGCGCGCCCACCTCGCAGTGCTCGAACGACACTTGCCGAGCCTGTGGCTGCGCGGAGCCCACGGCCGACCGCAGGACGCCTACGACATCGGCGTGGAACTGGCCCGCCGCGGCGACCGCCGGCTCGCGCTGTGGTTCATCACCCACGCAGTGCGCGACCCCGGTGCTCGGGGGTTCCGGCGGGTTCGGTACGCGATCGGTGGCATCTGGGCCGTCCTCGTCGGGCGACGCGCGGGAACGACCGCCGCCACCGGACCGACGGAGGTGGCGGCATGAGCGGGTCGGCCCGCCTCGTGCTGCTGGTGGGCGCGCCCCGATCGGGCACGACATGGCTCCAGACCATGCTCGGCGCGCACCCGGACGTCGCAACGCCGCAGGAGACCGATCTGTTCAGCCGGTTCCTCCAGCCGCTCCACGACTCCTGGACCCGCGAGGTGCGCGGCGGACCCGACGGCTGGGCCAAGCGCCGGTACAAGGGGTTGCACTCGGTGCTCACCGACGAGGAGTTCATCGCCATCGGACGGTCGATGCTCGAGACGGTGACCGACCGGGCCACCGCGCTCAAGCCCGGGGCGACCGTCGTGGTCGAGAAGACGCCGTCCCACAGCACCTGCGCGCCGGCGATCGCCGCGTTCGCGCCCGACGCCATCGTCGTCCACCTCGTCCGGGACGGGCGCGACGCGGCCGCGTCGATGCTGGCCGCCGGTCGGTCCTGGGGCGGGTGGTGGGCACCGCGCACCACCGCCCGCGCGGCGGCGGTCTGGGCACAGCACGTACTCGGCGCGCGCGACTGCGCGGCCGGCAACCCGTACCTCGAACTGCGGTACGAGGAGCTCCGGGCCGATGGGCCGGTCGCACTGCGCCGGGTGTTCGAGCACTGCCGCATCGCCACGACCCCGGCCGAGTGCGCCGAACTCCTCGACTCGTTCACGCTCGACCGCATGGCGGCGGGCGACGGCTCCATCGTCATCGGGGGCGCGTTCGCCGGGATCGCCGGCGAACGGAGCGAACCGGCGGGCTTCTTCGGGGCGGGCGGATCCGGCGGTTGGCGTGACGGTTGGACGGCCGAGGACCGGCTGACCTTCGACGCGGTGGCCGGCGACCTCCTCGTCGACCTCGGTTACGAGGCGGACCGCACCTGGGCGGGCACCGAGGCGACGCGACGACGGTTCGCACGGCGCGTCATGCGGCGCCGGAGACGTGCGGAGTTCCTCGGTCGCCTCGGCGCCCGGGGCGCGGCGTTGGAGCGCGGACTGCCGTGATGCACGTCGCAACCGTCCACTGGCGGGACCCGCGCTGGATCGCGCCCCAGACCCGGTTCCTGCGCCGGCACCTCCCGGAGCACCGCACCTGGGCCGCGATCGAGGGCATCCCGGAGCCGGATGCGCTCGCGTTCGACACCGCACTCGAGCTCGAGGGCTCCCACCCCGAGAAGCTCAACGAACTCGCACGTCGCATTGCGGCTGAGGCTGATCCCGCGGACCTGGTCCTGTTCGTCGACGGCGACGCGTTCCCGATCGCTCCCATCGACGCCTCGCTGCTGGGTGGTACGCCGCTCGCCGCCGTGCGTCGCGACGAGAACCTCGGCGACCCGCAGCCGCATCCGTGCTTCTGCCTCACGACCGTGGGCTACTGGACCGAGATCGGCGGCGACTGGCGCCGCGGGCACACCTGGGTGAACGGCGCGGGCGAGACCGTGAGCGACACGGGCGGCAACCTGCTCGGCATCCTCGAGGCCCGTGGTGACGAGTGGCGGCCGCTCCTGCGGTCGAACCGGATCGACCTGCACCCGCTCTGGTTCGCGGTCTACGGCGACGTCGCCTACCACCACGGGGCGGGCTTCCGCGACCGGGTCGCCCGGGTCACGACCGCCGAGGCCCGTGAGCGGGCCCGGGCCGCCGCCGCCGGCACCATGATCCCGGCCGGCGTGCCCCTGCTGGCGCGGGCCGAGCGCTCCCTGCGGTACCGGGCGGCGATGCGACGCTACGAGGCCGAGGTCGCCGCGGGAGCCGAGGCCGACCGGGCCCTCGCCGACGAGGTCTACGAGGCCCTCCGCGTGGACGATGATTTCATCCGCCGCCTCACCGATGCACCGAACGATCCCGAGGAGTCGCCATGAGTCGCATCCAGTCACGCCTGCGGGGGGTCCGTCGTCGGACCGCGACCGTCCTGCAGTCGCTCGCCGATGCCGCGGCACCGCCGCGCAGCCAGCACGAGCTGCGCTCCTCCGTCGGCGGACTGTGGGACCGGATGGGATCGCTGCAGTTCGACTTCCTCGTCGCGCAGGGCCTCGGTACCGACGACTACCTCCTTGACCTCGGATGCGGAGTGATGCGAGGCGGCCGACACTTCGTGCGGTACCTCGACGCCGGCCACTACTGCGGCGTCGACATCGACGCAGAGATGATCGAGGGCGGCGAACGACAGCTCGCGGCGGACGGACTCGCCGCCAAGGGTGCCCGCCTGCGCGTCACCGACACGTTCGACGTCGACTTCGGCCAGCCCTTCGACGCGGCGATCGCACAGTCGGTGTTCACCCACCTCCCGCTCAACTCGATCTGGGCCGCGCTCGCCAACGTGAGCGCGAACCTGCGCGAGGGCGGCGTGTTCTACGCCACCTTCTTCCGCGGACCCGACGGCCCCGAGCGTCTCGTGCCGATCCAGCAACCGTGCGAGGAGGGTCGCCAGCCGGTGCGCACCTTCGCGGAGCGGAACCACTACCACTACTCGCCCGATGACTTCCGGCGACTGTGCGAGAACCTGCCGCTCGAACCCCGCGACATCGGTGACTGGGGCCACCCGCGCGGCCAGCAGATGATGGCGTTCACCAGGACCGGCGCTTGACCGCGATCGTCATCCTCGGGATGCACCGCAGCGGCACCTCCGCGATCACCCGCGCGCTCAACCTGCTCGGAGCCGAGATCGGACCGACCGCCGACCTCGGGCAGTACTGGGAGAGCCAGCGCATGCGCGTCCCGCTCGACGCGGTGCTCGCCGCGTTCGACGGCGCATGGGACGCACCCGGCGTCATGCCCGAGGGTTGGGAGCGCACCGCCGCGGTCCGGGCCGTCGAGCCGCAAGCTCGCGCCGCGCTCGCGGCGTACGGCGAACCCGAGGTGATGGTCTGGAAGGACCCGCGGGCCTGCCTCGAGATGCCGTTCTGGCGACCGCTCCTCGGCGGCGATCCGGTGGTGGTCCTCATCCATCGCCACCCCGAGGAGGTGTGGGGCTCGCTCGACACCCGCAACGGATTCGGGCCGGGTCTGTCGTTCGCGCTGTGGGAGCGCTACAACGCCGACGCGCTGCGCGGTGCGGCCGGCCTGCGCACCGTCGTGCTCGCCTACGGCGACCTCGTCGAACGTCCGGTGGAGGTGACGACCGGGCTCGTGGCGACCCTCGCCGGCTGGGGGGTGCACCTCCCCGGTGATCCCGCGACCACCGACATGGAGCTGCGGGCCGACGCCCGCCACCACCGCGCCGCGGCGACCTTCGACCACCCGAGCGCCACCGCCTCACAGCGGCGCCTGTTCGCCGCGCTCGCCGGGGCCGAGGGTGTGCACGACTCGTTCGTCGCCCCGACCATCGACCCGCCCGACCCGTCGAGCGTCGAGTTGATCGACATGCGCCGGCAACTGCGGGCGGTGCGGCAGGACCTCTGGCGGTCGCGCACCGCGTACCGGCGCCTCGCCGGGTCGCGCCGCAACCTCCTCGCGAAGGTGCTGCGGCCGGAGCGGGGTGTTGCGGACCCGGGGATAGCGTGACCACGATGCAGCCGCTCGACCCGAGGATCGTGATCACCGGCACCGGTCGGTCGGGCACGACGCTCCTCGTGCAGATCCTCACGGACCTGGGCTTCGACACCGGCTTCTCCGCGGACGCCCGGATCGACGAGTCGACGAACGCCGGTCTCGAGACCCGACTCGACGCGCCCGACGCGCCGCGCATCGTCAAGAGCCCCAACCTCTCGCGCCGCCTCGACGAGATCCTCACCGCCGGTGCCGCAGTGGTCGAGCACGTCATCATCCCGATGCGGGACCTCGAGGTCGCCGCGGCGAGTCGGGTCCGGGCGACCCGGTACGGCTCCAACCTGCACGTGCGGGGCGGGCTGTTGGGCACGACGAACGCGGCCAAGCAGCAGGAGGCGCTCGCGCTCCTGAACTACCAGCTCATGTACACGCTCGCGAAGCACGACGTGCCGCACACGCTGCTGCTGTTCCCCCGGTTCGCGAACGACGGCGACTACCTCTACGAGCACCTCTCGTTCCTCGACCCGGCGATCCCGCGGGAGCGGTGGGTCGAGGTCGTGGCCGCCCGGGCGCGCCCGGAGCTCATCCATGAGACCCCGCTCACGAAGGGTGAGGAGGTGGCGGCCCGCGCCGGCACGACCTACAACCGGTTCATCGGGCGGCCCCTGCGCGGGGTGCGGCGCCTGCTCGGGGGCGGCACGCGCCCGTGAGCGCGCCCGGCCCGGCCGAGGTCACCGTCCACCTGGCGAGCCTCAACACGCGGGCGGTCACCGAGTTGTGCATCCGCTCGCTGCGGGAGCACGCGGGCATGCCGTTCGAACTCGTCGTGGGCGACTGCGGCTCGACCGACGGATCGCTCGAGATGCTCCGCCGCATGGAGTCCGAGGGCTGGCTGCGCCTCGAGGTCGCGCCCGAGGGACGCCGCCACCCGGACTGGCTCGACCGCTGGCTCGCGGCGTGCACGACCCGGTACCTCGTGTTCTCCGACTCCGACGTGGAGTACCGCGCCCCGGACTGGCTCGTGGACATGGTCACGACAGCCCGCACCCGGGAGGCCGCGCTGGTCTGCGGCCGCATGCAGCACCCGCCGGCGACCTTCGTCCACCCGAAGACCGGGGCGGCACGACGGCTCGCGCCCCGGCCGACGCCGTGGCTGCTGCTGCTCGACGTCGAGCAGGTGCGCGGACGGGTCGACGCGTCGTTCCGGTACGAGGACGTCCCCGACCCCGACGCGTTCGGCGGCAAGGTGGCCTACGACGTCGCTGCCGCGTACTTCCGTGAACTCGAGCGGGCCGGACTCACCTGGGCGGAGATGCCCGAGGCCTGGCAGTCCCACTACCGCCACTACGGCGGCCTCACGTGGCTCGGCGCGCGCGGCGACGGCGTGGCGCTGCGGCGACGGGTCAAGCAGCTCGCGAAGCTCACCACCGTGCGGCGACACCTCGCCCGGGCGCGCCGCCGTCACTGGGGCGAGCCGAGCACCTCGTCGTAGACCTCCCGGAGCTGCGCGCCGACGTTGATCGGGGAACGCGCCTCGGCGATACGGGCCATCGCCGTCCCGAACCCGGACCGGGCCGACGCGTCGAGGAGTGCCGTGACGATCGCACCCGCGAGCGCGTCGGGGTCCCGCGGGGGGATGACCCACCCCGTCGCGTCCGTCCGCACGGTGTCGCCGAGCGCGCCCACATCGGAGACGACGAGCGGCACCCGGTTCGCGTAGGCGTCCTGGAGCACCGCGCTCTGGGACTCGAACGCGGTGTAGGGCAGGACGTTGACGTGGGCGCGGGCGTAGAGCTCCGCCTTCCGGAGGGCGGTCGCGTACCCGATCTCGGCGACCACCCTCGGGTCTCGGGCCGCCGCCGACCGCACGGTGTCCTCCACGTCGGCGAACCCCCGACCGGCGATGACGAACCGACACTCGATCTCGGCCGGGATGCGGTTGATGGCCTCGAGGAGGACGTCGAGCCCCTTGTTGCGCCGGAACGTGCCGAAGAAGAGCACCTCGGGCGGTCCGTCATGCGGCCCGGACCCGACCGGCGGGGCCGGGATGACCTGGATCGGCACGTGGTGGATCCGTCTCGCGTCGAGGTCGAACTCCTCGAGCAGTCGCCGCCCCACCCACTCGTGGTGCACGACGATCGCACCGGCGGCCGCGTACTCGCGCTCGAGCGCGCGCCGTTGGGCACCGACGGGCAGGCGGCGCTGGTGCGGGATGACGTCGTGGACCGTCGAGACGAGCGGGACCCGACGGGCGAGGGCCCCGAGGGAGAGCGCATCGACGAACGGGTTGAGGTAGATGACGTGCGCAAGGTCGGGTCGCCGCTCCCGCACCGCCCGGGATCGGGCCCGCATCCGAGCCAGGTACGTGTTCGCGCGCGACGCCGCCCACCGGACCGATCCCTCGGCCGTGCGCTCGTCGACCCCCGGGAGGGACTCGAGGAGCTCCACCCCCGGGAGGTCGGTGACCACCGGATCATCGGGACGCGGCGTGGCGTGCACCAGCAGGCGGTCACCCGGGCGCACGACCCCACCGGCGAGCGCGAGCTCCTCCCGCCGCAGGTAGGGCCAGTACCAGTAGATGTCCACGCCGTCCCCCGTCCCGATCAGAGGAACACGGTGCGCGCCCGCACCGATCCCCGGAGGTGACCCACCCGGACCCCTGCGATCCAGCACCACTGCGCTCGGCCCGCCTCGGAGCGGACCGCCGGCAGCAGCGTGACGAGTCTGGCCCAGGACCGCCAGCCCGCGAGGCGCCCGGGCGGACGCAACCCGGACCGCGCGACCTCGCGCCGCAGTCGCGGCCGACTCGCGCCGTACGCGAGGCCCTGACGCCACAGGTCGCGCGGGGCCCCGCGCATCCGGTAGTGCACCACCGCCTCCGGCACGAACCGGATCGGGACGCCGGCGACCGCGAGGCGCAGCGAGTACTCGTGGTCCTCGGAGGTCGTGTAGGTCTCGTCGAACGGACCGACCCGCTCGTAGGTGCTCCGCCGCATCGCCACGTTGCCGAACGACGCGACGGGGAAGCAGCCGTGCCAGGTGAGCGGCCGGTCCTTCGGGTACACCCCGCGGGACTCCGCGAGCCAGGCCGGGTTGAGCACCGTGGTGTCGAGGGGACCCGTCGCCACCTCGGCGTCGACCAGCGCACCGCCGAGCGCCGCGAGCCAGCCCGGCACGACGACGTCATCCCCGTCGCAGAACACGAGCCACGGCGAGTCCGTCGCGGCGATGCCGACCCGGCGCGCGTGGCTCGGGCCGGTTCCGTCGAACGCCGGCACCGTCCGCAGCCGGGGGTGCGTCGCCGCGAGGGCGTCGACGATCGATGGCGTCGCGTCGGTCGACCCGTTGTCGACGACCACGACCTCCCACTCGTGCTCGCAGCGCTGGGCCAGCACCGATTCCAGCGTCTCACGGATGGTGCCGGCCGCGTCGCGCACCGGGATGATGACGCTGATGTGCGTCACGACCGCACCGCCCCGACGAGGCCGGCGGCCGCGAACACCCAGTTCGCCCGTCCGGCGCGCGAGGCGCAGCTCGGGATCCGCCGGAGGAGCCCGAGCCCGGCGCGGGCGCGCGACGGCGGCGGGAGGACGAGCCCCTCGGCGGCGAATCGGCGCCCGAGCACCGCCCGGACCCGACCGTACGAACGCCCCTGTCGCCAGAGCGCGAGCAGCGAGGTGCGGTACCGGTAGTGGACGACGGCGTCGGGCGCGTAGCGGGGCTCGACCCCGAGCCGCCCGGCGCGGTACGAGAACTCGACGTCCTCACCGGCCTCGATCGTCTCGTCGAAGGGACCGATGCGGTCGACGAGGTCGCGCCGGACCCCGAGGTTGCAGGAGTGCGCGAAGGGCAGCACCCCGCCGAACGAACCGGGTCCCCGGGTGAGGGCGCGACCGCGGGTCCCGCGGACCCACTCCGGGTTCAGGCGGTCGATCTCGAGCGCCCCGGCCACCAGGGGGGCCTCGTCGAGCGCGGCCGCCATGGCCGTGAGCCACCCGGGCGCGACGACGTCGTCGGCGTCCACCATCGCCAGGTACGGGGCCCGCGCCGCCGCGAGCGCCGCGTTGCGCGCCGCGGCGACGCCGCGCCCGGGACCCTCAACCCGCCGCACCCACGGGGCGACGGCCGCGCGCGCGTCGACGATGGCCGCCGTGGCGTCGCGCGAACGGTCGTCGACGACCACGAGCTCCCACGGGGCGTCGAAGGCCTGCGCGAGGAGGGCGTCGAGCTGGCCGCCGATCGTGTCGGCGGCGTTCCGGGCCACGACGAGCACGCTGAGGACCGGATCCGTCGGCCGCGTCACGGTGCCCCCACCGAGCCCGCGACGAGCGGACGCAGCAGGTCCTCGAACCGGGTGACGATCGCTCCCGGGTCGACCTCCGGCCGATGCGCATGCTCGCGGGCCGCCGCCACCAGCGCGTCGTACCGGGTCGGGTCGAGGAGTTCCCGCAGGCGCATCGCCCACTCCCCGGGGCCCGCGTCCACCGGCACCGCGATCCCGCCGGGCCCGACCGCCTCGGTGAGCGCAGGGAGGTCGGTGGCCAGCACCGGGATGCCGTTCGCCTGCGCCTCGAGCACGACCCGCGGCCGGCCGTTCGTGCGGTACGGGACGAGCAGCACCCGGGCGTCGCCGTACAGGAGGCGGAGGTCGTCGACCCGCGGTCGACGCTCCACGTTCGCGAGTCCCGCGCACGCGTCGTCGAGCCACCGGCGTTCGGCGTCCGAGAGCGGCCAGGACTCCACGAACGCGAACCGCAGGTCCGGGCAGGCTCGGGCCACCCCCACCGCGAGGTCCCGCCCCGAGACCTCCACCGGGTTCACGAACAGCACCACCTCACGGGTCGTGGTGACCCGGGCGCGCGAGAGGTCGACGACGGAGGGGACGACGTGCGCCGTGAACCCGGCGGCGCGCGCCGCGGCCTCATGCTGGTGCGCGTTGGCGAGGAGCAGGTCGGGGGGCGCGTCCGAGACCGCGAGGTGCCCGATCGCCGACTCCTCCCGCAGGTAGAGCACGCTCGGGACGCCGGCCGCCGCGAGTTCGGCCCGCACGGCGCGCCACGCCATCCTCCCGATGCTCGACGCGACGACGACGTCCGGGGCGAACTCGGCGCGCACCCCGGACAGGGAGTTCTCCACGAGGATCGTGGACCACTCCCGGAACGGTCCGGTCCGCACCGGACGGGCCCGACGCCCGATCCGGCCCGCCGCGAGGGCCGCGCCCCGACCGATCGCCGAACCCTCGCGGGCGACCGCCAGGTTGACGAGTCGGTGCTGGAGCATCCAGCGCCGAGGGGCGGTCGCGACCCGGGCGAGCAGACCGACCTCGTGGCCACGATCGGCGAGCGCGGTCGCGAGCTCGCGGGTGCTGCTCGCGGAGCCGCCGACGGCGGTCCCCGATACGAAGAGGATGCGCATGACCTGCCTCGTCGCGGGCGACGTCGACGCCCCGGTGGACGGTTGCGACGATACCCGCACCCCGGGGTCGGGTGGACCGTTCCGCACCCGGCTCGGGACCGACGCGAGCGGCGGTATCGTCACGCGCCATGGCTCGCGTCCTGCTCCTCGGGGTCCCGCGCTCGGGCACGACCTGGAGCGGTCGGGTGCTCGGGCACACGGCGGGCACCGCGTACGTCAACGAACCGGACGGTGACACCGAGCCCTACGCGCTCACCGCACGGCTCGGCTTCGGCGGACCGCCCGCCCTCAGGCCGGGCGAACCGCACATGGCCTACGAACGTCTGTGGGCCGGCGCGTTCGCCGGCGGGGCCCGGCCACGGGCGTGGACGGCGCGCGCCGCGCGCTACCTCGACGCCGGGGCCGACCCCGGGACGCGGTTCCGGGCCTGGTACGGCGACGGCCTCAGCGCTCGGCTGCGGATCGTGCGGGCGTGGGCCCGCCCCATGGAGCCCACCGACGCACGTCACGTGGTCGTGAAGACCGTGCGGGCCGAGTTCACCGCGGAGTGGATCGCCGAGCGCTTCGCACCCACCGTCCTCCTCGTCGAACGCAACCCGCTCAACGTGCTCGCGTCGTGGATCGACCTCGGGTACGCGCTCGACGCGCGCGAGTTCCGGACCTACGTGGACCGGGCCGCACCGTGGGGCATCACCCCGCCGGACGATGCGGGCCCGGTCGAGCGACAGACCTTCACCTACGCGGTCATGGCCACGGCGCTCAGGGACGCCGCGGCGCGCCGGGGCTGGCTGCGCACCACGCACGAGCACCTCTGCGTCGACTCGATCGCACGGTTCCGGACCCTCGCCGAGGACCTCGGGCTCGAGTGGAGCGACGCCGCCGCGCGCTTCGTGGAGGCCTCGGACCGCGAGGGCTCCGGGTACCGCACCGAGCGCCGCACCGCCGAGCAGCCGGACCGCTGGCGGGCACGTCTCGCCGATGACCAGCTCGACCGCATCCTCGCGGTCCTCGAGCGGTTCCCCGCCCTCGACCGGCCCGCCGTATGACCCGGGTCCTCATCCTCGGCATCCCCCGGTCGGGCACGACCTGGAGCGGACGGGCGCTCGGCGCGACCGAGCACACGGCGTACGTGAACGAACCCGACGGATTCGTCGACCCGTACGCGTTCCGCATCATGGTCGACCACGGGGAGCACCCGGCGATCGCGCCCGGCGCTCCGGCGCCCGACTACGAGCGGCTCTGGCGCGGCGCGTTCGCCGGGGGTCGCCCCGCCGACACCCTGCGCGACCGGGCCGCGCGGTTCCTGTACGCGCGCACCCCGGTCGAGGCCCGTCGGGCCGCGCGCGCCTCGCACGATCTGGGACCCCGACTGCGCGCGGTGCGCCACCTCGCCACACCGCTCGTCGGCGCGCCCGGCGCCCGGCACGTGGTGGTCAAGACCGTGCTCGCCTGCCTCTCCGCCGAGTGGCTGGTCCGCCACTGCGCCGACGCCCGGGTGCTGTACGTCGAACGCAACCCCTACAACGTGCTCTCATCGTGGCGGGACCTCGGGTTCGTGCGGAACGGGCGCGAGTACCGGCGCGTCGCGGCCTGGGCCGAGGACCGGTGGGGCATCGTCCGACCCGACGACGACGGACCCCACCTCGCGCTCCAGACCTTCTTCTTCGGCGTGCTCACCGCCGCACTCCGCGAGACCGCAGCGGGCCACCCCGAGTGGGTGCGCACGACCCACGAGCACCTCTGCGTCGACTCCGCCGCACGGTTCGCCGACCTCGCAGCGACGCTCGGCCTCGAGTGGGGCCCGCGGGCGGCGGCGTTCGTGACCGAGTCCGACCTCACCGACTCCGCCGAGGCGGCGACCGCCGCCGACCGACCGTTCCGGACCCGACGGGCCACCGCCGAGCAGCCCGACCGATGGCGGGAGCGCCTCTCCACCGAGGAGCGGTCGATCATCGACCGGACCCTCGCCGCGTTCCCCTTCGACCTGGTGCCCGAGACGGACTGATCCTGCGTCAGCGGTCGGCCTTCGGCGGGAGCAGTCGGGCCGGGACCCCGACCGCGGTGTACCCGGCCGGCACGTCCTCGAGGACGACCGCGTTCGCGCCGACCACCGCAGCGTCGCCGAGGGTCACCGCACCGAGCACCTTCGCACCCGCGTACACCGCGACGCCGTCGCCGAGCACCGGCCGGTCGTCCGGACGCACGAAGCCGATCGTCACCTGCTGGTTGACCCAGCACCGTTCGCCGAGTGATCGCGCGGCGATGATCGTGGCGAACCCGTGCTGGATGAACAGCCCTCCGCCGATGTCGGAGCAGGCGAGGTGCAGCGTGCGCTCCCCGGGCCAGATCACGCCGAGCACGGCGGCCTTCGCGGCCCGCCAGCCGCCGGCCCGCCGGAGTCGGTAGTAGTAGAGGCTGCGGAACTCCGGCCGCTCGGCGAGGAGCGCGAGCCGGGCCCAGGGCCGGGACACCGGCGGCGCGAGCACCTCGATCCACCGTTCGACGTCGGCCTCGGAGCGTTCGAGCGCGCGGCCGCGCGGCACGAGCGCGATCGGCGCGTACCATCCCATCCGCATGAGCAACCGCAGGCGGTGCGCCCCTCCCGATGCCACGGCACGAGCCTACGGCCCCGCATGACAGGACACGACCACGCCGATCGGGCACCGACGGACCCGATCCGGGTGCTCTGGCTCGTGAAGGGGCTCGGACCCGGCGGGGCGGAACGGCTCATGGTCGCAGCGGCGGGCGCGCACGACCGGAGGGCGGTCTCGCTGCGCGCCGCGTACCTCCTGCCGTGGAAGGACGCGCTCGTCGGGGAGCTCGAAGCGCTCGACGTGCCGTCCACCTGCCTCGAGGTGCGCGACGAGCGCGATGTGCGGTGGGCCGGCCGACTCCGCCGACTCCTGCGTGAGCATCCGGTCGACGTGCTCCACGCGCAGTCGCCGTACCCCGCGGGGATCGCGCGCCTGGTCGTGCGCAGCCTGCCCCGACGCATCCGCCCGCGGCTCGTCTACACCGTGCACAACACATGGACGTCCTTCTCCCGACCGACGCGCTGGCTCAACGGCGCGACCTACGGATTCGATGCGGCCGACGTCGCGGTCTCGGAGGTCGTGCGATCCACGCTGCCGCACCGGGCCCGGGCCCGCACCGAGACCGTCATCCACGGCATCGACCTCGCCGGGGTGCGCGCGACGCGGCGCCGGCGCGACGAGATCCGGGCGGAGCTCGGCCTCAGCCCCGACGAGGTGGTCGTCGGCACCGTCGCGAACTTCCGGGCCCAGAAGGACTACCCGAACCTCCTCGCCGCGGCCCGGCTGCTCGCGGACCGCGAGGTACAGGTGCGCATCGTCGCGGTCGGGCAGGGACCGCAAGAGGCCGAGACCCGCGCGCTCCACGCGTCGCTCGGGCTCGGCGACCGCGTGCTGCTCACCGGCCAGCGGGACGACGCGGTCGCGGTGATGGCGGCGTGCGACACCTTCGTGATGGCCTCCAACAACGAGGGGCTGCCGGTCGCGATCATGGAGGCCCTGGCGCTCGGCCTCCCAGTCGTGTCGACCGCGGTCGGCGGGATCCCCGAGGCGATCACCGACGACGTCGACGGGCTGCTCGTGCCCGCACGCGACCCCGCCGCGCTGGCCGCCGCCATCACCCGGATCGTCGAGGACCCGGCCCTGCGGGCCCGCCTCGCCGACGGCGCCGCTGTGGCCGGCGACCGGTACGACATCCGGACGACCACCGCACGCCTCGAGGCGATCTACCGGGAGGTGGTGGCGTGAGCGACGACGGGCTCGTCATCCGTCGGGTCGGACCGACGGACCGCACCGCGGTGATCCGGCTGCTCGCCGCCTCGCTCGGCCGGGAGGACGACCCGCGGTACGAGACGCTGTACGCGTGGAAGCACGAGGAGAACGCGTTCGGCGCGTCGCCGGCATGGGTCGCGTGCGACGGCGACACCATCGCCGGGTTCCGGGCGCTCATGCGTTGGGAGTTCACCCGCGGGGCCGAGACGGTGCAGGCGGTGCGCGCGGTGGACACCGCGACGCACCCCGGGTACCAGGGTCGCGGCATCTTCACGCGCCTCACCCTCCACGGCCTCGACGAACTGCGCGCCACCGGGGTGGCGACCCCGCGCGGCCCCGAACCGGTCGGCTTCGTGTTCAACACCCCGAACGAGCAGAGCCGACCCGGCTACCTCAAGATGGGCTGGGAGGTCGTCGGTCGGCCGCCGACCTCCTTCCGGCCTCGGGGCGTCGGGGCCGCCATCCGCATGCTCCGCTCACGGACCGCGGCCGACCGCTGGTCGTCCCCGAGCACGGTCGGTGCCCCCGCGGCCGAGGTGCTCGCCGACACCGCCGCCGTGGACGCGCTGCTCGAGTCCCGGCCCCGTCCCACGACGCTGCGCACGCACCACACCGCCCGCACGTTGCAGTGGCGGTTCTCGACCCCGCTGCTCGCGTACCGCGCGGTGGTCGGGCGCGGCGGTGTCGCCGACGGCGTGGCGATCCTGCGCGTCCGGGCCCGCGGCGACGCGCGGGAGGCCGCGCTCTGCGAAGTGCTCGCCCCCGAGGACGCGCCCAGTGCTCGCCGCGCCCTCGTGCGCGCGCTGCGCCGGGACCTCGACGCCGACTACGTGCTCCGACTCGGGGACCGACGCGACGGCTTGTTCCCGCTGCCCGGTCAGGGCCCGATCCTCACCTGGCGCAGCGTGACCGAGACCGTCGCACCGCCGCTCGACGCCTGGTCGCTCACGCTGGGTGACATCGAGTTGTTCTGACCCGCCCGACCGCCGCGTCGATCCACGACGGCGACCGGGACCCCCTCCCGAGCGCGGTACCTTGATCGCTCGCACGACCGCCCGGCGCCGACCAGGGGAGCCCGTGGACCGGAGCACGACCCGCAACCTGCGGTCCGGCCTCAAGCGGGGCGTCGGATCGGGCATCAAGGTGCTCGCCGCCGCGTCCGACCGCGTCCGCCGGCCGCCGGCCGGGGTCACCGTGCTCATCTACCACCGGGTCGGCCGACGGGCGGCGGTCGAGATGGACCTCGACGCCTCGGTGTTCGACGCCCAGATGGCCGAGCTGGCGGCCTCGGGCCGGGTCGTCGACCTCGACGCAGCACTCGCGATCCTGGCGGGCGACGCGCCGCGACCGATCCGGGATCCGATCGTGGTGACCTTCGACGACGGCACCGCCGACTTCGCCGAGGTCGCGGTCCCGATCCTCGAACGCCACGGCGTCCCTGCGGTCATGTACCTCGCCACTGCGTTCCTCGACGAGGGGCGGCCGTTCCCGCACGACGGCGCCCCGATGTCGTGGGCCGCGGCGCGCGACGCGCTCGCGAGCGGCGTCGTGACCTACGGCTCCCACACGCACACCCACGCGTTGCTCGACCGCATCGATCCGGAGGTCGCGGCCGCGGAGCTCGACCGATCCATCGACCGCATCGCGGCCGAGACGGGTGCGGCACCCCGACACTTCGCGTACCCGAAGGCGGTCGCCCCGTCCGCGCCGGTCGCCGCGCTCGTGCGCGCTCGGTTCGCATCGGCCGCCCTGGCCGGGACCCGCCGCAACCCGTACGGCGCGACCGATCCGCTCGCCCTGGCCCGCTCCCCGATCCAGGCCGGCGACGCGATGGTGTGGTTCCGCCGCAAGGTGGACGGCGGACTCGGACTCGAGGATCGGCTGCGCGGAGCGGCCAACCGGGTGCGCTACCGCGGGGCGACCACGTGAGGCGACCCCGGCTCATCCACGTCACCACCGCCGACATCAGCCTCTCGCTGCTGCTCGGTCCGCAGCTGCGGGCGTTCCGCGACGCCGGGTACGAGGTGATCGGCGCGTCCGCGCCCGGTCCGTTCGTCGCGGAGCTCGAGTCCTGGGGGATCGAGCACCGACCGCTGCGCCACGCGACCCGGGCGATGGCGCCGCACCGGGATCTCGGCGCGCTCGCCGAGCTGTACCGGCTGTTCCGCGAGGTGCGGCCCGACATCGTGCACACGCACAACCCGAAGCCGGGCGTCTACGGGCGGCTCGCGGCCCGGGCCGCCCGCGTGCCGGTGGTCGTGAACACGGTCCACGGGCTGTACGCGCTCCCCGAGGACCCCCGCGGCAAGCGGGCGGTCGTGTACGCCCTCGAGCGCATCGCGGCGTGGGGATCCGACGCCGAACTCGTGCAGAACCCGGAGGACATCGACACCCTCCGCCGCATCGGGATCCCCGCCGGCAAGGTCCACCTCCTCGGGAACGGCGTCGACCTCGCGCGCTTCACCCCGCCGGATCCGGCGGTGCGCGCCGCGGTGCGCGCCGAACTCGGCGTCGGGGCCGGGTCCGTGGTCTGCGGGGTCGTCGGGCGGCTGGTCTGGGAGAAGGGCTACCGCGAGGTGTTCGATGCGGCCCGACGCCTGCGGGCCCGGGCACCCGAGGTGCTCGTGGTCGTGGTCGGACCCGAGGACCCGGAGAAGGCCGACGGGGTCGATGCGGGTGCGATCGAGGCGGCCCGGGCCGATGGCGTCCGGTTCCTCGGGATGCGCGAGGACGTGGAGCGCCTGTACGCCGGCATGGACCTCTACGTGCTCGCCTCGTACCGCGAGGGCTTCCCGCGCTCGGCCATGGAGG
This sequence comes from Acidimicrobiia bacterium, assembly GCA_023262065.1. Taxonomy (GTDB): domain Bacteria; phylum Actinomycetota; class Acidimicrobiia; order IMCC26256; family IMCC26256; genus IMCC26256. Next base: position 16,762 of record JALRDW010000114.1, read on the forward strand.
CCGCGGCCTCCGGGCTTCCCGTCGTGGCGACCGACATCCGGGGGTGCCGACAGGTCGTGGACCACGGCCGCACCGGCCTGCTCGTCCCCGTGCGCGACGCCGTCGCACTCACCGAGGCCATCACCACGATCGCCACCGACGCCGATCTGCGCCGCGGGATGGAGCGGCGGGCCCGCGACAAGGCGGTCGCCGAGTTCGACCAGACGACCCAGATCCGCATCACGCTCGAGACCTACGCGCGCCTCCTCGGGGCCGACGCGCCGTGAGCGGCACCGCGACCCCTAAGGTGCGGCCGGCCCGGGAGGGCGAGGCGGCCGCCGCGGCCGACCTCCACGCGCGGCGCATCACCGAGGGGTTCCTCCCCACCCTCGGCGCACCGTTCCTCGCCCGTCTGTACCGCCGCATCGTGCGGGACCCCGGCTCGTTCCTCGTGGTCGCGGTGGACCGCGACCGGGTCGTCGGGATGTGCGCGTGCACCGAGGATCTCGGCGAGTTGTACCGGACCTTCGTGCTGCGCGACGGCGCGATCGCGGCGGTGCGCTCGGCACCGCGGATCCTGCGACGCTGGCGGCGCGTCGTCGAGACCCTGCGGTACCCGGCGGCGGAGGGCGCGCCGGACCTCCCCGAGGCCGAGGTGCTCGCCGTCGCGGTGGACGCCGCCCGGTCCGGCGAGGGCATCGGCCGTCTCGTCGTCGAGGCGGCGCTCGCCGAGTTCGACCGCCGGGGCACCGCACGGGTCAAGGTCGTGGCGGGCGGCGACAACGCGGCCGCGCTCGGCCTCTACCGGGCCACCGGGTTCGTCGACGCGGCCCGCATCGAGGTGCACGAGGGCACCGAGTCCGTGGTACTCGTGCGGAGCGCGCCGTGAACCCCGTCGTCGGCGGCCTCGTCGCGTTCGCCGTGGCCGTGGTCCTGACCCCGCTCGCGATCCGCGTCGCACTCCGCACCGGCGTCGTCGACCGGCCCGGTGCCCTCAAGGTGCAGGAGACCCCGGTGGCCTACCTCGGGGGCGTCGCGGTGTTCGGCGGTCTCGTCGCCGCGCTCGCGCTCGCATCCGGCACCACCCGGCTCCTCGTCCCGCTCGGGCTCGCGCTCGCGCTCGGGCTCGCCGACGACCTCGCCGACCTCGACCCGCGCCTCCGACTCGCGTGCGAGGTCATCATCGGGGTGGTGGCGGGCCTCATCGCCCCCGCCGGGGCGGGCTGGTTCGGCGGGGTCGTGACCGCGGTGACCGTGGTCGGCCTGCTCAACGCGGTGAACCTGCTCGACGGCCTCGATGGCCTCGCGAGCGGCGTGGCCTGCGTCGCCGCGATCGGCTTCGCGCTCCTCGGTCCGGCGCCCCGCCCCCTCGCCCTCGGCCTCGCCGGGGCGCTGTGCGGCTTCCTCGTGTTCAACCGACCGCCGGCCCGCATCTACCTCGGCGACGCGGGCGCCTACCTCGTCGGCACGGCACTGGCCCTCGCGTGCGCGACCGCGCTCGACGCCGACGGTGCGATCACGACCTGGGCGGCACTCCCGCTCCTCGTGGCCGTGCCGGTCACCGACACCGCGGTGGCGATCCTGCGCCGCCGGCGCGCCGGTGCGCCGCTGTTCTCCGGCGATCGGAGCCACGTGTACGACCAACTCGTCGACCGCGGCCGCACCCGGCCGGGCGCGGTCCTCGTGATGGTGACCGCCCAGGCCGTGCTCACGACGGTCGGGGTCGTCGTCGCCCACCTGCCGACGGCCGTGGGGGTGTCCGGAGCGGTCCTGAGCGCCGGTATCCTCGCGGCTCTCGTGGGAAGGGGCGGCTTCCTCACCCCGGCGAAGGAGGCCTCGTGAGGCGACTGGCGATCGACGGCGGCGATCACGTACAGCTCGTACATGGCGCCATAGGTGGGCGATCCGCTCTTGAGCTGCGTACCGGTCTTCTCTGGGATCTGCGCCTTCGCCGCCGCGAAACTGAGCGTCGGCCTGGCGATCACCGTAACCTTCGCCTCGCCCGTCGCGGTTCCCCCACCGCCTTTGC
>JALRDW010000120.1 GCA_023262065.1 Acidimicrobiia bacterium
ACCCCGATGCAGGCGCCGAGCCGCGATCGCCCGTGCGCGCGAGCGGTGCCCGGAGCGGGACTCGAACCCGCACGCCCTCTCGGACAGCGGATTTTGAGTCCGCCGCGTCTGCCGATTCCGCCATCCGGGCCGATCCCGCGCCCCGCATCCTGCCACCCCGGTACGCTCACGCCCCGCATGGCGGCGGCGAACGAACGGACGGCGGTCGTGTTCCCCGGACAGGGCACGCAACGACCCGGCATGGGGCTCGCGTGGCGCGACCATCCGGCCTGGCAGGTCGTCGAGGAGGCGGAGGCGCTGATCGGCGAACCGCTCGGTCACCTGCTCACGGACGCCGACGAGACCGTCCTGCGGCGCACCCGCGAGGCCCAGCTCGCAGTGCTCCTCACCTCGCTGGTCGCCTGGCGCGCCCTCGGTGAGCACCTCGACCCACCCGTCGCGTTCGCCGGGCACTCCCTCGGCCAGGTGACCGCACTCATCGCTGCCGGCGTCCTCGACCTGCGCTCGGGGGTCGAGTTCGCGGCCCGCCGGGCCCGAGCCACCCAGTCCGCCGCCGACGCACACCCCGGGCGCATGGCCGCGCTGCTCGGTGCGGACCTGGAGCAGGCCGAGGCGGCCTGCTCGGCGGTCGAGGGGTGCTGGATCGCCAACGACAACGCGCCCGGTCAGGTGGTGATCGCCGGGACGCCGGAGGGCGTCGAGGCCGCGACCGAGGCCGCGCGGGGATCGGGTGTTCGGCGCACCAGCGCGCTGAACGTCGGGGGCGCGTTCCACACCCCCCTCATGGACGATGCCGTCGCGGACCTCGAGGATCACCTCGCGGGGATCCCGATGGCCGACGCCGTCATCCCGATCGTCGCGAACGACGACGCGGCACCGGCGACCGACGCCGACCTCTGGCGTCGGCGCAGCGCCACCCATGTCGCCCGCCGGGTCCGATGGCGGGAGACGCAGGTCGTGCTGACCGATCTCGGGGCGTCGCGGTTCGTCGAGGTCGGGGCCGGTTCGATGCTCGCTGCGCTCGCCAAGCGCACCGTGCCCGGCGTCACCGTCGTGAACGTGGCCGGACCCGCCGACCTCGCAGCGGTTCCGACGTGACCCGCCGGGCGGCGATCACCGGTTGGGGGTACGCGGTCCCGGAATCCGTCGTCCCGAACGCGTACTTCGAGGCATCGGTCGACACCAGCGACGAATGGATCGTGGAGCGCACCGGCATCCGGGAACGCCGCATCGCCGGGGTGGAGGAGTCCACCGCCACGTTGGCCGGCGGCGCCGCCCGGCGGATCCTCGATCGGGCGGGTGTCGCCGCTCGGGACCTCGACCTCATCATCCTCGCCACCGCCACCCCGGAGCAGCCGGTCCCCCAGACCGCCGCGTTCCTCGCCGCCGACCTCGGGGTGCACTGCGGTGCCCTCGACCTCGGGGCGGGATGTGCGGGGTTCGTGTACGGCCTCGTCGTCGGTGCGGCCGCGGTCGCCGGCGGGACCTTCGACCGGGTGCTCGTGGTCGGTGCGGAGACCCTGAGCCGGATCGTGGATCCCGAGGATCGTTCGACCGTCATCCTGTTCGGCGATGGCGCAGCGGGTGTGTTGCTCGAGGCCCGGGAGGACGGCCCCGGGGTGCTGGCCGGGGACCTCGGCGTCGACGGGTCTGCCGCCGACATCCTGGCGGTTCCGGCCGGCGGCAGTCGCCGTCCGGCGTCGGCCGAGACCGTGGCCCAGCGGGAGCACTACGTGCGCATGCAGGGACAGGAGGTGTTCCGGCGGGCGGTGCGCGCCGTCGTCGACTCCTCCGAGTCGGCACTCGAACGGGCCGGCGTGGCATCGTCAGCCGTGGACTGGTTCGTGCCCCACCAGGCGAACCTGCGCATCATCGAGGCGGCGCGCCAACGCCTCGGCATCCCGACGGAACGGACGGTCGTGAACATCGAGCACTACGGCAACACCTCCGCCGCCTCGATCCCCCTCGCGCTCGCGGAGGCCGCCGACGCCGGCCGGTTCTCACCGGGCGACACGGTCCTGCTCAGTGGGTTCGGCGCCGGCATGTCGTGGGCGAGTGCGGTGCTGACCTGGGGCGCGCGGTGAGCGGCCGGACCGCGTTCGTCACCGGGGGATCCCGAGGCATCGGTCGGGCGACCTGCGTGGCGCTCGCCGCCGCCGGTCATCGGGTGGCGTTCTGCTTCGGCCACGACGAGGAGGGGGCGGCGGCGACCGAGGCCGCGGTGCGAGACGCCGGTGGAGAGGTGCTCGCCCTGCGCGCCGCGATCGGGGACGCCGCCGCCGTCGACGGCGCGTTCGCGGCCGTGGAGGAGCGGTTCGGTGCGGTCGAGGTGCTCGTGAACAACGCCGGCATCACCCGGGACGGACTGCTCGCCCGGATGTCGGACGAGGCCTGGGACGACGTCATCCGTGTCAACCTCACCGGGGCCTTCCAGACGATCCGGCGCGCCACCCCTCGCATGATGCGGGCCCGGTTCGGCCGCATCGTCAACGTCTCGTCGGTCGGCGGGCACATCGGCGGCGCCGGGCAGGCCAACTACTCGGCCGCGAAGGCCGGGTTGCTCGGGCTGAGCCGATCCGTCGCCCGCGAGTACGCGACCCGCGGCATCACCTGCAACGTCGTGGCACCCGGCCCTATCGTGACCGCCATGACCGAGGCGCAGGGCGAGGACTGGATGGCGACCGTCGCCACCGCGGTCCCGGTCGGCCGCTTCGGCACCCCGGAGGAGTGCGCAGCCGCGATCGCGTTCCTCTGCTCCGATGCGGCCGGCTACATCACCGGCGCCCTGCTGCCCGTCGACGGCGGGCTCGGCATGGGCCACTGACCGAACACCACGAGAGGGAGACGAACCATGGAACGATCCGAGGCACTCGAGGCGATCCGCGAGGTCGCGGTCGAGGTGCTCAGCGTGCAGCCCGACCAGGTGCAGGAGTCGGCGTCCTTCAAGGACGACCTCGACGCCGACAGCCTCGACCTGGTGGAGCTCGTCATGGGCCTCGAGGAGCGGTTCGACGTGTCCATCCCCGAGGAGGACCTCGAGGGCGTCACCACGGTCGCACTCGCCGTCGACCTCGTGCTCGCCAAGGTGCACGGCGCGTAGATGGCCGACGTCGACCACCGGGGTCGGCCCCGGGTCGCGGTCACGGGGATCGGGATCAAGGCCCCGGGTGGGCTCGACCTCGGGACGTTCTGGTCGTCGCTGCTCGCGGGCCGCGGGCTCGCCGGGCCGATCACCCGGTTCGACGCATCGGCGATCAGTGCCCGCATCGGATGCGAGGTGCAGGGCTTCGATCCGGTGGTCCACGCCGGACCGAAGGAGTCCCGCCGCATGGACCGCGCCACCCAACTCGGGTTCGCGGCGGCGATGGACGCGGCTGCGTCGGCCGGCCTCCCGGAGTCGCTGGACCCGTCCCGGGCCGCGGTCATCGCCGGGACCGGCGTCGGCGGACTCATGACGATGGAGGAGCAGATCCTCGTCCTCCACGAGAAGGGCCCGGACCGGGTCAGTCCGTTCCTCGTCCCGATGATGATGGCGAACGCCACCGCCGGCACCGTCTCCATCCACCTCGGGTGGACCGGACCGAACCTGTGCGTCGCCACCGCGTGCGCGGCCGGCGCCCACGCGATCGGTGAGGGCGCCCGACTCATCCGTGACGGCTCGTCCGACGTCGTCCTCGCCGGCGGGACGGAGTCGTCCCAGACCCCGGTCGCGATCGCCGCATTCGCGCGCATGGGAGCGCTCTCGGGCCGCAACGACGACCCGACGCGGGCCTCACGTCCGTTCGACGCCGCCCGGGACGGCTTCGTCATGGGCGAGGGGGCCGGGTTCCTCGTGCTCGAGCGCTGGGACCACGCGACCTCACGCGGCGCGTCGATCCTCGGCGAGGTCCTCGGCTACGGGCGCAACGGCGACGCGCACCACATCACCGCCCCGGCCCCCGGTGGGGGCGGCGCGGTCGCGTGCATGCGCCAGGCCCTCGACGACGCCGGCCTCTCCCCGGGCGACATCGGTTCGATCAACGCCCACGGAACATCCACACCGCTGAACGACGCGGCCGAGAGTGCGGCGATCGGCACGGTCTTCGGCGACGGCGCGATCCCGGTGACCTCGACCAAGGGGGTCACCGGCCACCTCGTGGGTGCCGCCGGTGCCGTCGAGTCCATCGCAGCCCTGCTCACCATCCGCGATCGCACCATCCCGCCCACGGCCAACCACGAGCGACGGGGCGAGGACATCGCGGCCGACGTCGTGCACGGCGTTCCCAGGAGCACCGACGGTCGCCCGGTCCTATCCAACTCGTTCGGGTTCGGCGGGCACAACGCCACCCTCATCCTCGGAGGCGCGCCGTGATCCTCGACGGTCGACGCGTGCTCGTCACGGGCGTCCTCTCCGACGCGTCGATCGCGTTCGCGGTGGCGCGCATCGCGCAGGAACAGGGGGCCGAGGTCGTGCTCTCCTCGTTCGGCCGCATCATGAGCATCACCGAACGGGTCGCCCGCAAGCTGCCCTCGAAGCCCGAGATCGTGGAACTCGACGTCACCGATCCGGCGCACCTCGACGCGCTCGCCACCCGCGTCGGCGGGCACCTCGACGGCGTCGTCCACGCCATCGGCTTCGCACCGCCCTCCTGCCTCGGCGGTGGATTCCTCGAGGCCCCGTGGGAGGATGTCGCGACCGCGATGCAGGTGAGTGCCTACTCGCTCAAGGCCCTCGCGGTCGCGACCCGTCCCCTCATGGGACCCGGTGGTTCGATCGTGGGACTCGACTTCGACAACACGACGCAGGCCTGGCCCGTGTACGACTGGATGGGCGTTGCGAAGGCCGCGCTCGAATCGACGGCGCGCTACCTCGCACGGGACCTCGGTCCCGAGGGCATCCGGGTCAACCTCGTCGCCGCCGGTCCGTTGCGCACCATGGCGGCGAAGAGCATCCCCGGCTTCGAGCGCTTCGAGGCCGTGTGGTCCGAACGCTCACCGCTGGGCTGGGACGTCCGGGACACGACGCCGGCCGCCCGCGCGGTCGTCGCACTGCTCTCGGACTGGTTCCCGGCGACCACCGGCGAGATCGTGCACGTCGACGGCGGGTTCCACGCCGTCGGCGCCTGAACCCCTCAGAGACCGGCGAGCACCTTGGCCGTCTTCGGCACGGTGTCCTTCGGACTGATCTTCGGGAACACGCCAGCCAGACGACCTGCGGCGTCCACGACGAACGCGGATCGCACGATCCCCATGTACTTGCGCCCGTAGAGCGTCTTCTCGCCCCACGCTCCCCACGCCTCGGCGACCACGTGCTCCGGATCCGACAGGAGGGTGAAGCCCAGCGAGTACTTGTCGTCGAACGCTGCGAGCCTGGATGGCGGGTCGGGGCTGATGCCGATCACGACCGCATCGATCGCAGCGAGGTCCGGTTCGGCGTCCCGGAGCGCACAGGACTGCGTCGTGCATCCGGGCGTATCGGCCTTCGGGTAGAAGTACACGACGACCGGGCGGCCCTTGAACGAGGTGAGCCGGACCTTCTCGCCGTGTTGGTCGAGCAGGGTGAACGCCGGTGCCCTGTCGCCGATCTGCAGGTTCGCCACCTTCGCCTCCGGGTGCGCTCGGGTCGTCGGAACGGCCCGTAGCATGACCCACCGTGCAGCGCCGGACCACCATCGAGCTGGAGGTCCCGGCGGCCGAAGCGGAGGGTCTCGTCCGGACCGCCCTCGCACTCGACCCCGAGCTCACCGGGCGGCTCCCGGGTGACGTGCACGCCGTGGTGCGCGCCAGCGTCGTCCCGACCCCGGGTGGCTGCCGCGTGGCACTGGTCGCCGACCAGGACCTCACCGTCCCGTTCTTCGGCCCGATCTTCCGCCTCGTGGACCGGTACGCCCTGCGCCGGGGACTGCGCCATTCGGCCGCGGCGATCCGGGCCGCGGCCGACGGGACCGAACCGCCGGCGCCGATCCGACCGTCGCCGGTCTCCCCACCGGCACCGTTCGACGAGGCCCAGATCGACTTCCTCGCGACCGCCGCGATGTGCGCCGCCATCGCATCGTTCGGGGCTGCGCTGTTCGGCCAGAACGGCGACGCGATCGCTCGGTCGTTCGACGTGTCGGACGCCGGTCTCGGCACGGCGCTCGCGATCACCCGGATCGGGGTCCTCATGTCGCTCGTCGCGGCGGTCGCCGCGGACCGGGTCGGCCGGCGACGGGTGATCCTCTGGTCGGTCCTCATGGTCGGGGTCGCGAACGCGGTGTCGGGTCTGGCGAGCTCCTTCGGTGTGTTCACCGGGTCGCAGCTCGTGCTGCGCGCCGCCGTCAACTCCGCCCTCGTCGTCGGCGGGATCGCGGTGGTCGAGGAGGCCCCGGACGGTGCACGGGCCTGGGCCGTGGCCATGCTGAGCCTCGCGGCCGGCGCGGGGTTCGCGTGCGCGGTCGCCCTGCTGCCGTTGGCCGACGGGGGCCGCGACACCTGGCGCATCGCCTTCGGGATCAGCGCGGTCTCCCTGCTGCTCCTGCCGACGATCCGCCGCCGGTTGCCGGAGACGACCCGGTTCCGTCGAGTGGCCGGCGAGAACCCGGCGCCGCTGCGGCTGCGCGAGATCTTCGACCCCGCGTACGGCCGTCGATTCCTCCTCCTGGCGGTCATCGGCTTCCTGACCAGCATGTTCAGCGCACCGTCCGCCCAGTTGACGAACCGGTACCTGGCCGATGAACGCGGGTTCTCGGCCTCCGGGATCGCGGCGCTGCGCGGGGTCACGAACGGCGTGCCGGGCATCGTCGGGATCCTGCTGGCCGGGCGCATCGCGGAGACGCGGGGCCGGCGACCCGTGGCCGTCGTGAGCCTGCTCGCCGGCACGCTGCTCACCATGGCCTTCTTCCTCGTCGGCGGTCCCCTGCTGTGGGTCGCGTCCACGCTGGCGATCATCGCCGCAGCGTCCTCCACGCTGACGATCGGCACCATGGACGCCGAGTTGTTCCCGACCGAGGTGCGAGGGTCGAGCAACGGGCTCATGCTCGTCGCCTCGGTCGCCGGCTCCGCGGTCGGACTGCTCGCCGCCGGTTGGCTCGCCGGTCCGCTCGGGGGCCTGGGGCGGGCCATCGCGCTGTGCGGGCTCGGACCGCTGGTCGCAGCCCTCTTCCTCATCCGACGGTTGCCCGAGAGCGCACACCGGGCACTGGACGAGGTGAGTCCGTCGGAGGTGGAGTCGGGTCCGGCGACCACCGCGTGACCGGGCGCTACCGTTCGCGCCCATGAGCCACCGCGACGTCCTCTCCGATTTCACCACCGAATCCGTCACCCTCCTCGGCGAGACCAAGGAGGTGTTCCGCATCGGTTCCGGACCGGCGATCATCCTGATCCCGGAGATCCCCGGCATCACCCCGGAGCACGCCGAACTCGCGCGACGGCTGTCGGCCGAGGGGTACACGGTCGTGAGTCCGTCGGTGTTCGGCGAGCCGGGCCGGCCGATGTCGAACGGCCACGCCCTGCGCACGATCGCCCGGGCCTGCGTGGCGAAGGAGTTCGCCGCGTTCGCCACCGGATCGACCCGGCCGATCACGGCCTGGTTGCGGGCACTGGCCGAGCGCGAGCACGCGTCCTGCGGCGGCCGCGGCGTGGGTGTCATCGGCATGTGCTTCACGGGCGGGTTCGGCCTCGCCATGATGCTGTCGGACTCGGTGGTCGCCCCCGTCCTCAGCCAGCCCTCCCTGCCACTCCCCCTCGGTGCGGCCCGCCGGGCCGACTACGGCCTGGATCCGAACGACCTCGCCCGGATCCTGGAGCGCACCGCGACCGGTGCCTGCGTGATCGGCCTCCGCTTCACCGAGGACCGCGCGGTTCCCGCCGAACGGTTCGAATCGCTGCGTCGGGACCTCGGCGACGCGTTCACGGCCTTCGAGATCGCCTCCGGGCCGGGGAACGAGCACGGGATCGCGAAGTCGGCCCACTCCGTGCTGACCCACGACTTCGTCGATGAACCCGGCCACCCCACCCGGATCGCCTACGACCACGTGCTCGGGTTCTTCGCGGCCCGACTCCCCGACTGATCCCGCCCCGGACGCGACGAACGGGGCCCGAGGGCCCCGTTCGCCGAACGCCGGAACGCCGTGGAGTTACTCCTTGGCCGACGGCGGCAGCACGACCGCGTCGATCACGTGGATCACGCCGTTGCAGGCGTCCACGTCGGTGGCGACGATGTTCGCGTCGGCGTAGGTCACACCGGCGTCGCTCACGACGACCTGGGCCTCGGAACCCTCGACCGTGGTCACGGCCTGCTCACCGGGCTTGAGGTCGGCGGCCATGATCTTGCCGGGGACCACGTGGTAGGTGAGGATCGAAGTCAGCAGGTCCTTGTCGGCGAGGATCGCCTCGAGGTCGGCCGCCGGGATCTTGGCGAACGCCTCATCGGTCGGCGCGAACACCGTGAACGGGCCCTCGCCGTTGAGCGTGTCGACGAGGCCCGCAGCCTGGACGGCCTTCACGAGCGTGGTGAAGTCACCGTTGCCGACGGCCACGTCGACGACCGTGTTGTCGCACTTCTCGGGCATGTCCATGGCCTCGGTGGTGGTGCTGGGCTTGTCCGCGTTCGAGTCGCTGTCGCTCGAGCAGGCGGCGACGCCGGCCACGAGGAAGGTCGAGATGCCGATGGCGGCGATGAACCGACGGGTACGCATGAGGGAACCTCCTGGAGGATTGCCCCAACGGGGTGTGGGGTCGCCTCTCTACGGAGCCGGCCGGGATCCGGATCATCCAGATCCCCCTCCGGGCGGAACGCCCGGATCCGGGCCGGGAACCATCCGCCGGCCGTCACGGCTCCGTAGCGCGCCGCAGGCCGTGGCCGAAGAACCCACCCCGGGGCCGCGCGTGGGCGTGGTAGTGGTCCGGGATGTTGCGCATGTTGTCGTCGATGTAGTGCTCGAACCCGAAGTGCATGGACACCACCTCAGAGAGCCGGGCGTGCATGTGCGCCAGATGCTCCGTCGGCGGCTCGGTCCCGTGCGCGCGCCAGACGACCATCGGCACAGCACAGATCTCGCACTCGGCGATCCAGCAGATGTCATCCTCGTGGAACCACGGGGTGATCCGAGCCGCCTCGCAGAGGTCGCAGTGATCGGACCCGGGGAGGGCGCTCGGGCTCATGCGGTGTCGAGTCCGTCCCGGAGGGTCGCGACGAACGCACCGATCTCGGAGGGGCTGCATCCCTCCAGTTGGCGCCGCACCACCGCCGAACCGACGATGACCCCATCGGCGACCGCAGCGACGGTCGCCGCCTGCGCCCCGTCGGAGATGCCGAGACCGAGGAGCACCGGCTTGTCGGTCGCAGCCTTGAGCCGTCGTCCCATCTCCAGACCCGCCTCGGCCACCGTCGACCGCTCCCCCGTCACCCCGAGCAGCGCGATCCCGTAGATCCAGCCGCGCGATCGCGCGCAGATCGTGGCGAGACGTGCCTCCGTCGTCGTGGGCGCGGCGAGGAGGATGTTCTCGATCCCGGCGGCCTCGGCGGCCTCGATCCACGGGTCCGACTCGTCGACCGGCAGATCCGGGACGATCGAACCACCCACGCCGGCCGCGGCGAGCGAGTCGGCGAAACGCCGGTGGCCCATGTGGTGCACCGGGTTGTAGTAGGTCATGACGACGATCGGGACGTCGACGTCGACGCCCGCCAGCTCCGCGACGATCCCCTGTGGCGTGGCCCCGGAGCGGAGCGCCCGCTGCGAGGACTCCTGGATGACCGGCCCGTCCATGATCGGATCCGAGAACGGGATGCCGATCTCGATGGCGTCCGCACCGGCGGCGGCGACCTCCTCGATGGTCGCCCGCCACTCCCCGAGGCCGCCGGTGAGGTACGGCACGAGGAGGGAGCGGCCCGCCGCTCGGGCGGCACGGAACCGCGCCTCGATGGTCATGCGCCGTCGCCGAGGTCCAGCAGCTCGGACACCTGCTGGGCGTCCTTGTCGCCCCGCCCGGAGAGCGTCAGGACGACGGTCGAACCCTCCGGGATCGTCCCGCCGGCCTCGCGGGCCAGCCACCCGATCGCGTGGGCGGGTTCGAGTGCCGGCACGATGCCCTCGGTGACCGACAGCAGGCGGAAGCCGTCGAGCGCCTCGGCGTCGGTGGCCGATGCGTACTCGGCACGCCCGGCCCCGGCGAGCGCGGCGTGCTCGGGGCCGACCCCCGGGTAGTCGAGCCCGGCGCTGATCGAGTGCGCCTCGAGGATCTGGCCGTCCTCGTCCTGGAGGTAGAGCGACCGTGCGCCGTGCAGCACTCCCGGCACGCCACGACTGACCGAGGCGCCGTGCTTGCCGGACTCGAGACCGAATCCGGCGGCCTCGACCCCGATGAGGCGGGATCGCGTCTCCACGAACCCGGCGAAGGTGCCCATGGCGTTGGATCCGCCGCCGACGCACGCGACCACGAAGTCCGGATCGTCGCCGAGCACGGCTCGGGCCTGCTCGCGGGCCTCGTCTCCGACGACCCGCTGGAACTCGCGCACGATCCACGGGTACGGGTGCGGCCCCACGACCGAACCGATGCAGTAGTGGGTGTCCTCGACCGACGCCACCCAGTCCCGCATGGCGTCGTTGATGGCGTCCTTCAGCGTGGCGCTCCCCGAGGTCACGGGCACGACCTCGGCCCCGAGCAACCGCATCCGCCAGACGTTGAGCGCCTGTCGCTCGACATCGGTGGCACCCATGAACACCTTGCACTCGAGCCCGAACAGGGCCGCGGCGGTGGCGGTGGCGACGCCGTGCTGCCCGGCACCGGTCTCGGCGATGACCTTCTGCTTGCCCATGCGCTTCGTGAGCAGTGCCTGCCCGAGGACGTTGTTGATCTTGTGAGAACCGGTGTGGGTGAGGTCCTCCCGCTTGAGCAGCACCCGGATCCCGAGACGCTCGGAGAGGTTCCGACACTCCGTGATCGGCGTCGGACGACCCGCGTAGTGCTGGAGCAGCGAGGAGAACTCGGCCCGGAACGCATCCGAGTGCCAGGCGTCGCGGAACTCACGTTCGAGCTGCTCGAGGGCGGCCACGATCGTCTCCGGCACGAAGCGGCCGCCGAACTCGCCGAACCGACCGAGTCCGACCGGGCCGGGGCCGGGCGGATCGAGGCGGACACCACCGCCGCGCACGGGTGCAGTCATGGGGTAGCCGTCGCTCCTGATCGAGGGGAACGCCACTGTACGCCCGAGGCCCGTCGGGCCCGGAGCCGACGCGTCAGACGATGCGCAGGTTCGGCGGGGCCTGGCCCGGGTCCTCGTCCACGACCTCGGTCGCATCGAGCTCCCAGTCGAACGGACGGTCCTCGCCCTCGGGCACCGCATCCTCGATGATCTCGCCCGCGACCCGGGCTGCGGCGACGAACCGCCGGAGCTTGCGGGCGTCCTTGCGGCCGGGGGACGACTCCACGCCGGTCGCCACGTCCACGCCCCACGGCCGCACCCGGGCGATCGCCTCGCCCACGTTGTCGGCGTGCAACCCACCGGCGAGCAGCAGGCGCACCCCGCCCGGGGCACCCTCGGCGAGGGCCCAGTCGAACGCGCGCCCGGTCCCAGGGGCCGGCGAATCGATGAGCACCACGTCCGCCGGTCCGTTCGCCGCGGCCTGCAGTGCGGGGTCGCCGGCGGCGAAACCCTGGATCACGAACGGCAGACGGGCCCGGATCCACCGGACCTCCGAGATCGGCTCGTGGCCGTGCAGCTGGGCCCCGTAGAGCCCACAGGCCTGCACCGTCTCGACCACTCGCTCCGGGCGTTCGTTGCGGAACACCCCCACGGTCACAACCCCCGGGGGCAATCGCTTCACGATGTCGCGAACGTGCTCGCGTCGCATGAGCCGCGGACTGCCGGCCGCGAAGATGAATCCGAGCGCGTCGGCGCCCATCGCCACCGCGAGGAGCGCATCCTCCTCGCTCGTGATGCCGCAGATCTTCACGAACACGCCCGGCGAGGGTACCCGGGGGTGGGGGTCGGACCGCGGCATCCCCCGACGACCGCCGACGCGTCGGGGCCCGGGCACGCGATCGAGCGCGGACCCGGGCCCCGTGCGTCCTCCGGGAACCGGCGGGAGCCGGGCCCCGTGGCGGTCACCCGTCGATGAGCCGACCGTTGTTGTAGTCGTCGTACGCGGCGAGGTCGAGGAAGCCGTGGCCGCAGTAGTTGAAGAGGATGACCTTCTCCTCGCCGGTCTCCTTCGCCGCGAGGGCCTCGTCGATCGCCGCGCGGATGCCGTGGCCGCACTCGGGGGCCGGGATACGACCCTCCGCGTTGGCGAACATGACCGCGGCCTCGAAGGTCTTGCCCTGCGGGTACGCCACCGCCTCCATGCGGCCGGCCTTGACGAGCGCCGAGATGATCGGGGAGTCCCCGTGGTACCGGAGCCCGCCGGCGTGGATCGTCGGCGGCATGAAGTCCTTGCCGAGCGTGTACATCGGGAGCAGTGGCGTCATCCCCGCGGTGTCGCCGAAGTCGTACTCGAACGTGCCCTCCGTGAGGGTCGGGCAGGACGCGGGCTCGACCGCGACGAGCCGGACATCGCGGTCGGTCATGAACGGGAGCGCGATGCCTCCGAGGTTCGAGCCACCGCCGCACGGCGCGATGACGACGTCGGGCCGCTCCTCACCGGCGAGCTTGAGCTGGTCGCGCGCCTCGAGTCCGATCACCGTCTGGTGGAGCAGCACGTGGTTGAGGACCGATCCCAATGCGTAGTGGGTGTCCTCGCGCTGGGCCGCGTCGGCGACCGCATCGGAGATGGCGAGGCCCAGCGAACCCGGGCTCGACGGATCCGCGACCGGCGACGGCACCACCTCGCCGCCCCAGGTCTCCATGAGGATGCGGCGGTACGGCTTCTGCTCGTAGGACGAGCGCACCATGTAGACCTTGCACTCCATGTCGAACTGGGCGGTCGCGAACGACAGCGCCGTTCCCCACTGACCGGCCCCGGTCTCGGTGGTGAGACGCTTGATGCCCTCCTGCTGGTTGTAGAAGGCCTGCGGCACGGCCGTGTTCGGCTTGTGCGAACCGGCCGGCGACACGGACTCGTCCTTGAAGTAGATGCGGGCCGGCGTCCCGAGCATCCGCTCGAGGCGTTCCGCCCGGACGAGGGGGGTCGGCCGCCACATGCGGAGGATGTCGATCACCTCACCCGGGATGGAGACCCAGACGTCCGGCGAGGCCTCCTGCATGATGAGGCCCATCGGGAACAGCGGCGTGAGGTCGTCGGGTCCGAGCGGCTCGCGGGTTCCCGGGTGGAGCGGCGGCTGCATCGGCTCCGGCAGTTCCGGGATCGCGTTGTACCACGCGTCGGGCATCTCGTTGAGGTGGTAGCGGGTCACTCGTCAGCCTCCTCGGCGTCGGACGGTCACGTCGGTCATGGCCGCCACGAGGGCGGTCGGGTCGGGTGCGCGCACGAGGGCCTCCCCCACGAGCACCGCGTCGAAACCTACCGCCGCCATGCGCGCCGCGTCGTCGACGCTCCGGATGGCGCTCTCGGCCACTGCGATCGTCCCGGCCGGAATCGCGGCGGATGCCGAGGCCGCACCGTCGAGGTCCTCGCCGAAGGTCGCGAGGTCCCGTGCGTTCACCCCGACGACCTCAACCCCGAGCCCGACCGCCCGGGCGACCTCGTCGGCGTCGTGGGCCTCCACGAGCACCCCGAGGCCGAGCGCGAGGGCCAGGTCGTGGAGATCGAGCAGGTGGGCATCGTCCGGGAGGGCGGCGAGGATGAGCAGGATCGCGTCGGCGCCGATCGCGCGGGCCTCGTGCACCTGGACCTCGTCGATCGTGAAGTCCTTGCGGAGGATCGGGATGTCCACGGCCTCCCGGGCCGCCTGCAGATCGGCGACCGTCCCACCGAAGTACACCTGATCCGTGAGCACGCTCATCGCCGCCGCGCCGCCGGCCGCGTACGCCCGCGCGGTCGCACCCGGGTCGAGGTCCGGGGCGAGATCACCCTTCGACGGCGAGCGGCGCTTGCACTCGGCGATGACGGCGAGGTGTCCGTCGGACCGTGCGAGCGCCGCGCGGAAGTCCCGGGTCGGCGGTGCGTCCAGTGACTGGCGTCGCAGCAGGTCACGGGTCTGCGGGCGCCGCAGCACCGTGACCTCGTCCCGCTTCGTCGCGAGGATCTCGTCGAGGATGGTCATCGCCGGCGGATTCTAGGAGTGGCGCTCGGCGACACCAGGCCGCATCCGCACCGTGGCGATCGATCCGGCCACCTCCACCTGCGCTCCGGGTTCGACCTCGCGACGGACGTACCCGAGCGCGACGCCCGGGGCGGCGCTCGTCACCACGCCGACGTCGCGACCCTCGTGCACCACGGACGCTCCGATCGACACGGTCGTGCCGCCCTCGACCTCCAGCAACCGCAGGTGTCGGTTCACGTGGCCCCGGCTGTCGATACGACAGACGAGTTCCTGGCCGACGAAGCATCCCTTGGTGAACGAGACCGCGTCGAGATCGAGATCGGCCTCCTGCGGAATCGTCGTGTCGTCGAGGTCACGGCCGAGTCGCGGGACGCCGGCGGCGATACGGGCTGCGTCCTCCGCGACGGAGTCGGCGGTGCCCTCCCGTTCGAGCACCAGGTCGACCTTCGTCCGGATGCGGTACCGACGGAGGAGGGAGAGCAGGTGCTCGCCCCATCCGGCGTCGGTGTCGAGGCGGGCGTCATCACCGACCCGGGTCACGCCGAGGAGCACCTCCACCTTGCCCTGCGGGGTCAGCATGAGCGCGACGCGCCGCTCCCCGTCGGCGAGGTCACGAACGTCCTGGGACAGGAGACTCTGCAGGAAGGTCCACGTGTCGGGACCGCTGACCCGGACGAGGTCCGGGGTCATGCGCCATCCCCCAACAGTTGCCGCGCCGCCTCGGCGGCCGTGAGCAGGGCCCGAGCCTTGTTGTGGCACTCCAGGTCCTCGAGCGCCGGATCGGAGTCGAACACGACCCCGGCACCGGCCTGCACGCTGGCGAGCCCGTCGCGCCAGAGCATGGTGCGGATGGTGATGGCGGTGTCGAGGTTGCCCGAGAAATCCAGGTACCCGACGATGCCGGCGTAGGGGCCGCGGGTGACCGGTTCGAGTTCGTCGATGATCTCCATCG
>JALRDW010000175.1 GCA_023262065.1 Acidimicrobiia bacterium
GCCTCGTGCGTCGCGTCCACCTTCTTGAGCTTCCCGCCCTCGCCCCCGAGGTAGTTGCCGAGCGTGGCGGGCAGCACAAAGTACCCGTCCGCCAGCCCCTGCATCAGCGCCGACGCGCCGAGGCGGTTGGCGCCGTGGTCCGAGAAGTTCGCCTCGCCGAGCACGTACAACCCGGGGACGTTGCTCATGAGGTTGTAGTCCACCCACAGCCCGCCCATCGTGTAGTGGACCGCCGGGTAGATGCGCATCGGCTGCTGGTACGGGTCCTCGCCGGTGATGCGCTCGTACATCTGGAAGAGGTTGCCGTAGCGCTCCTCGATCACGGGGGCGCCGAGGCGGTCGATCGCCTCGGAGAAGTCGAGGTACACGCCGTTCTTGAGCGGACCGACACCACGACCGGAGTCGACGGCGCGCTTGGCCGCACGCGACGCGATGTCCCGGGGGGCGAGGTTGCCGAAGGAGGGGTAGAGACGCTCGAGGTAGTAGTCCCGCTCCTCCTCGGGGATCTGGGCGATCGGCCGCTGGTCGTCGAACTCCTTCGGGACCCAGATGCGGCCGTCGTTGCGCAGCGACTCCGACATGAGGGTGAGCTTCGACTGGAACTCGTCCGAGGCCGGGATGCAGGTCGGGTGGATCTGCGTGTAGCAGGGGTTCGCCATGAGCGCGCCCCGCTTGTGGGCCCGCCACGCCGCAGTGACGTTCGAGGCCTTCGCGTTCGTCGACAGGTAGAAGACGTTGCCGTAGCCGCCGGTGGCGAGCACGACCGCGTGGCCCGAGAACGAGCGGATCTCGCCGGTGATGAGGTCGCGGGCGACGAGGCCACGGGCGACGCCGTCCTGCACGACGAGGTCGAGCATCTCGGTCCGGTGGTGGAGCTCCACGTTGCCGAGGTGCACCTGCCGGGCGAGCGCCTGGTACGCGCCGAGGAGCAGCTGTTGACCGGTCTGGCCCCGGGCGTAGAAGGTACGGGACACCTGCGCGCCACCGAAGGACCGGTTGTCGAGCAGGCCGCCGTACTCCCGGGCGAAGGGAACGCCCTGGGCGACGCACTGGTCAATGATGTTCACCGACACCTCGGCGAGGCGGTGGACGTTGGCCTCACGGGCCCGGAAGTCACCGCCCTTGATGGTGTCGTAGAACAGGCGCTTCACCGAGTCGCCGTCGTTGCGGTAGTTCTTCGCCGCGTTGATGCCGCCCTGGGCTGCGATCGAGTGCGCCCGGCGCGGTGAGTCGTGGAAGGTGAGCAGCTGCACGTGGTAGCCGAGCTCGCCGAGCGTGGCGGCGGCCGATGCGCCGGCGAGGCCGGAGCCGACGACCACGACGCGGAACTTGCGGCGGTTGGCCGGGTTGACCAGCTTCACCGAGAACTTGTGGTTGTTCCACTTGTCCTCGATGGGGCCGGCGGGGATCTTCGAGTCGAGCGTGATGTTGCTCACTTCACCACTCCGGTCATGACGGCGAGCGGGATGCTGATGTTGCCGATGGCGATGATCGCCGCGATGCCGATGGCGAACTTCCGCCGCAGTGCGTTCCAGCGCGGGTTGTTCCAGCCGAGGCTCTGGAACATCGACCAGGCGCCATGGAACAGGTGGAAGGCGAGCGCCAGGTTCGCTGCGATGTAGAAGACCGCCACGAGCGGTCGGTCGAACGAGGCGATGATGTTGTCGTACACGTCGCCGGTCTGGAACGGTGCACCGGTCTTGCCGAAGGTGAGATCGAGCAGGTGGAAGATGATGAAGAGCAGGACGATGACGCCGGTCCAGCGCATGGTGCGGGCTGCGTAGTTGGCGGCCACGTAGTCGCGCTTCGACTGGTACTTCACCGGGCGCGCCGCGTGGTTCATGCGGGTGAGGGAGACCGCGGCGGCGATGTGGAGTGCCACGGCGAGGAGCAGGCCGCCCCGCATCATCCAGAGGAAGACCGTCTCCGGGAGTGCGGGCTCGCCGATGGTGCGGAGCCACTCGGCGTACTCGTTGATCGCCGGGACGCCGTCGTGGGGCGGCAGGAAGATCTTGAGGTTCCCGACCATGTGGCCGAAGACGAACCCGATCAGCATGATGCCGGTGATCGCCATCACCCACTTCTTGCCGATGGCGGACCGCCAGAACTGGATGAGGAACGGCGCGCCGGCCCTCCTGGGTGCTGCCTGCGGGGCGCCGTCGTACCGCGGCGCCTGCTCGACCTTCGTCATGCCCCGTTGACTCCCTCGCCGTGTCCGGGTCCTGCGGGACGAACCGTACCCGTGTGTCCGGTCCGGGAACGATCCGGACGGTTCGGCGGACGGCTCAGCCCGTGCCGATCCCGAGCCAGGGCAGGAGCAGGTCGTAGCGGTGCTCGATCCGGTGCCCGGGGTGGTCGAGGACGACCTCGGCCCGCTCGGCGCCGATGAGCGGGCCGACCCGTCCGACGAACGTGAGCCCGTGGGGCGTGACGTCGCCGGCGAAGACGTGCTCGCGGTCGTCGACCCGGACCGTCACCCGGGCATCGGGGAGGCGCTCGGCCGTCTCGTTCACGACGTGGACGAGGCCCTCCCGGGGCTCGACCATCGGCAGGAGGCTGCGACAGGAGTCGCGCAGCGCGCCGAAGGCGAGTTTGGGCACCCGCTCGTGGTCGAGCACCGACCACGAGACCGCCGGGTTCGGGTCGGCGAACGAGAACTGGCAGAACCCGCCGGTCGGATCGAAGCGCAGCCGGCGCAGATCCTCCACCTGCAGGGTGACGAGCGCGGCCTGGTAGGCCTGCGTGGCGTCGCGCCATTCCTCGAAGGTCGTGAACGCGCCCATCGGCACGTGGCGATCGAGGATCGCGCGTTGGAGGGAGTGGTGCTCGGCGAGGTGCTCCCAGTCGAGGTCCGGCCAGCGTTCGGGACGGAGGAAGGTCGCGGTGTTCGGGACCGACTGCGCGCCGAACTCGCTCACGAACCGCCCGAGACGCGGCGCGGCGCGCAACGCCGGGGCGAGGCCGTCGATCGCGCCGTGGTACCAGCCGAAGTAGAAGTGCGAGTCCGTGCCGGAGCTCGTGAGGCCCGGCATCACCCCGGAGTGCGGGTTGACGGGCCGGGACGGGTCGGCGCGGCGGAGCGCCCGGGCGATCGACCGATCGAGCACATCCTTGTTCCAGGTGGGCAGGAACATCGCCGCCCCGAGGCGGGCGAGCGTGCCGGGCGTCGGCTCCACGTCGGTCTCGGTCACCACGGCGAGCGGTTCGTTGTGGGCGCACCAGAGCGCGACGGACGGATGGTGTCCGAGCAGGTCGACCATGTCCCGGGCCTGACGCACGGCACCCTGACGCACGGAGCGGGCGTACCCCCACTGCAACGGGAGGTCCTGCCACACGAGCATCCCGGCGGCGTCGGCCGCCTCGTACAGCTCGGGGCGGGCGACGTGCGCGTGGATCCGGACGAGGTCGAGGTTCGCGTCGCGGGCCAGCGCGATGTCCCGGGCGAGGTCGTCGGCGGTCGCCGTGGCCGGGAGGGCGCGGGTGGGCGCGAGGTTCGTGCCCATGACGAACAGGTCCTCGCCGTTGACCGTCCAGCGCCAGTCGCGGACCCGGATCTCGCGGAACGCCGTGCGGACCGACCGCTCGTCGCTCACGAGCCCCTCGACGTCGGCGGTGATCGTGAGGTCGCAGCGCGCAGCCTCGCCGAGGCGCCACGGCCACCAGCGCGGCGGCGCCTCGACGTCGACGGCCCAGGCCAGGTGGTTGTCGCCGTCGGCGAGGGTCACCTCGCGTTCGGACAGCGCGAGCAGCGCGCCGTCGGGCCCGGTGACGGCGGCGTGGAGGACCACGGGGGTCCGGTCGCGGTCGGACCGGGTGTCGAGCGTCAGGTCGAGGAGCAGGCGGCCCCGTTCAGGCCCGGCCTCGGTGCAGATCACCCGGAGGCGGGCGATGCGGACCGGCCCGGTGTCGCGCACGCGCACGGGGCGCCAGATGCCCCCGGGTGCGAGCGCCGGGTCCATCGCGTCCCAGTGGGCGAACACGCCGCTCACCGAACGCTTCGCCGTCCGGTCGGGTTCGCGCGGGCAGGCCACCTCGACCGCGAGCACGTGCTCCCGGCGGGTCGGGTCGTCGCGTCCGATCTCGAACGTGTGGGGGGTGAAGTACCCCTCCGTCGGCCCGAGGTACGCGCCGTCGAGCCAGACGTCGGCGAGGGTGAAGACGCCGTCGAGGGTCAGGAAGCGGCGTCGCCCGGGTGTGAGCGGATCGGTGTCGAACGCCCGTCGGTGCAGGACCGGACCGTCGACCTCGCGCAACGCGGCGTGGGACCGCCAGTGCCCGGGCACGGTGACCTCGTGCCAGTCGTCATCGGCGAACCCGGGGTCGGCGAAGCCGCGGGCGAGGTCGCCGTCGGCGGCCACTGCGCGCCACGTGCCGTCGAGGACGAACTCGGGCGACCCGCTCGTGCGGGGGTGTGCGGCGGTCACGGGGGCGAGGGTAGGCGCGCGTCCCGAGGTGCGTCCTCAGCAGGACCGGATGAAGTCCGTCACGCTCGGTGTGATGATGGTCTCGTCGGCTGCTCCGATCGCGTCGTCGAGGGCCGGCCCCGAGAAGGCGGCGGCGGTGAGGACCGTCGCCGGGACGCCCGAGGCCCGGGCCCGGTTGGCGAGGGCGATGCCGCTCGCCCGTTCGGCGGCCGTGCCCCGCACGATGACGAGCAGGCGGGCCATCCCGGTTCCGGGCGCGATGTGGCCGATCGCGCTCGCATCGGACCAGACCCGCGGGTCGTTGCCGTACGCCGCGAGCACCGCAGGGGAGCCGGTCCGACCGAGGGCCGCGATGTCGTAGCGCCCGTCCGCGAGCACGGCGCACCGGACCGCGGCGAGTGGGAGCCCGGCGCGCGCGAGGTGGCGGGCGTCGGCGACGGTCTCGGCCGAGACGACCGCACCCGACTCGGTCCCCATGATCGTGATGTGGGCCGGGTCGCCGCCGTACCGACCGATGTTCTGCGTGACCCAGGCGATCGCCCGGGCCACGTCCTCGTCGAAGGTCGGGTACTTCGCCGCCGGCGCCACGCGGTGGTTCACGCTCACGAGGACCCAGCCCTCGCGCAGGGCGAGTGCGGCGCGCCGACCGATGTCGGCCTTGTCGCCGCCCGACCAGCCGCCGCGGTGCACCGAGACGAGCACGTGGGTTCGGGGGCAGGCCGCGTCCCGCACGGGCGCGTAGACGTCGAGGGACAGCAGCGACGGGTCGACGCCGGACACGGTGGCGTACGGGACGTCGCGGTCCACGCGCTGGTTGGAGCCCAGACAGACGGGGTCCGTGACGACGGTCGTGGTGGTGGGTGCGGCGGCACCGCCGCCGGTGCCGCCGCCGGTACGGGTCGTGGTCGTCGAGCCGGATCCGGAGGCACTCGGAGCTCCCGTGACACCGGAGTCGCCGGTCGCCGCGCCGGACCCGCCGCCGGTGGTGGTCCGGCGTGTGCGCGCCTCGGAGGAGGAGGGCTCGGACCCACCGCACCCGGCGAGGACCGCAACGGCGAGCAGTGCAGCCATCGGGGCGATGCGACGCATCGTCCCAGTATGGAGGAGCGCCGCACCGTGGGGCTCGCGCGGACGCGGCTTGTGGACCGTTCCGGTGCGGAACGCGTGGCCGCCACCACGGGGAGCCGGTCGCGGATCCGCTGGTACGGTGCCGAACCGACCCCGGTCGGCGACCGATCCGACCACGCGCGAGGAGCGATGCCGCCCATGACCCGACCCACGACCCTCGGGGAACTGCGTGCCAGCGGCTGGGTGTCCCGCCCGGTCAAGGATGAGGTCCGGGCCAACGCCATCGCGCGCATCGCTGCGGGCAAGCCGCTCGTCGACGGCGTGCTCGGGTACGAGGACACGGTGCTCCCGCAACTCGAGAACGCCCTGCTCGCCGGACACGACCTGATCCTGCTGGGGGAGCGCGGCCAGGCGAAGACGCGCATCATCCGTTCGCTCACCGAACTGCTCGACGAGTGGATGCCGATCGTCGCCGGCAGCGAGATCAACGACGACCCCTACAACCCGATCAGTGCGCACGCCCGCGCGCTGGTCGAGGAGCGGGGCCGCTTCCTGCTCATCGAGTCGGAGGAGCTGACGCAGGAAACGTCCCAACGGCGGCAGATCCACCTGGGAGCGATCAACCTCCACGAAGCCCTGCCGGCGATCCGGGGGGCCACCGTCCCGGAGATTCTCCAGAAGGCCCTCGACCAAGTCGCCGAGGCGGGCCGGCGCTCCGGACGGCCGACGCTGCTCCACGTCAACCATCCGAACTACAAGTGGGGGGTCACGGCCGAGGACCTCGCCGCCGTGGTGGGCGAGCGCTTCTTCGAGGTCTGGAACGGCGTGGATGGCGACAACGACCCGGGCGATGCGCTGCACCCGTCGACCGACCAGATCTGGGACATCGCCAACACGCTGCGGCTGGCCGGGCTCGGGGCGCCGCCGCTCCAGGCCGTCGCCTCGGACGATTCCCACGACTACCAGGGCAACGAGCGGCATTCCCCTCCGTTCCGGGCCTGGATCCAGGTGCGGGCGAGGCACCTCACCCCGGAGTCGCTGATCCGGGCCATCGAGCGGGGCGACTTCTACGCGTCGACCGGCGTGGTGCTCGAAGACGTGGCCTTCGACGCGGATGCCCGGCGCCTGTCGTTGCGGATCCACGCCCGACCGGGCGAACGCCTCACAACCCGCTTCCTCGGCACACGCCGGGGCGTCTCGCTGGCCGGGCGCCCGCGGCTCGATGCGGCAGGCAAGGTCCTGGAGACGACCCTCGACTACCGGTCCGGCACCGGGCCCCAGATCGGCGAGGTGCTCGCCGAGGTGACCGGGCCACGCCCCTCCTACCGGATGCGCGGCGACGAGCTGTACGTCCGCGCGGTCGTCACCTCGTCCCGGGCGCCCGAGGTTCCGACCACGGAGGCCGAGTTCCAGCAGGCCTGGACCCAGCCCGTGGGATGGGTGCTCGGGGAACCCCGAAATTGACCACAGGAGCCCACGATGCCGGCGCTGCATCCGTTCCCGGGTGGGGACCTTTGGCGTTTACAGGCCGCGGACTTTCGGGAGATTCGGGCCTTCGCATGAGGCAGGGAACCCCATCGCCAGCTCCAACCCTCCGCCGGGACGGCGCATGGACGATGG
>JALRDW010000177.1 GCA_023262065.1 Acidimicrobiia bacterium
GACGCGATCCCGGTGGCATCGCTGGGGATCGTGCAGTTGCCGTTGGTGCCCGTCACCTGGAAGGTCACGGTCTCGCCGCCGGCGATCGGGGTGGCGCGAGTGCCGACCGTGAGCGGTGCGGATCGGGTGTCCACGAGGCGGCAGGGCGCGATCGGCACGAGCACGCTGCGGGTGCCGCCCCCCACCGCACCGATGGCGACGGCGCCGAGGAGCGCCCCGGCCACGAGGATCATGGCGAGCGCGATCGCGTGGGACCTGCGGAACCGGAACACGGTGTCTCCTTCGGGGTGTCGGGCCCCCCGCCCGATTCGCCGGCACGCTACGCGGACCACCCGGTCCGGGCAATTGCGAGCCGATCAGCGGGTCGCGTACTCCCGGGCCACCTCGGCCGAGGGTCGGGGCTCCCGGTCCCGGGTGAACAGCCCGAACGGCACCGTGAACCCGTGCAACCACTCGTAGCCGTCGACACCGGTCCGGTGGAACAGCCCGCGCACATCGACGCCGTCGGCGACTGCGTCGTCGACGACCTCGATGCACTCGCGGAGGTACTCACAGCGCCACGCGTCGTCGTCGGTGCCGAGACCGAGCGCAGCGATGAGCAGGGGGCGACCGTCGAGATCCTCGTGCAGCCGACGCAGCACGAGGCCGAGACCCTCGGGCCACGGCGCATCGCCGAGCACGGTCCGCCGACGGTTCGACGGGTACGGCGCGACGGTGCCGTCCCGGGTGACGCCGAGCGCCGCGGTGTAGGTGAACCCGACGAGGTCCCCGGAGTCCCGCAGGTCCGGCACCTCGACCTCGGGGAGACCCGGCACGACGAGGAGTCCGTCGCGCAGCGCGCGCACCCAGGTCGTCCACACGACGGCCTCGGTGGCGCGGGCGTACCGCCCGGCGGGGACCGAGTCGTCGATCGGGAACACGGGGGCGAGGTCGAGCACCGTCGCCACCGGCGGACCGCCGCGCAGCTCGCGCCACGCGTCGCGCCACGCCAGCACCATGCCGCGCAGGGCCTGCGCGAAGTGCTCCGGATCCCGGTCGCCCGGTGGATGCGCGCCCGTCAGGTAGGCGCGCGACGCGTACGCCGTCGGTTCGTGGATGGGCTGGAAGCCCCCGGCGAGGTCGCCGAAGGCCTCGGCGCAGAACGCGACGTGGCGGGCCCAGTGGTACGAGCGGGCCCGGTCGTCGCGGAAGGCCCCCTCGCCGAGTTCGGTGAACCAGCCGGGCGACGAGGTGTGGTGCAGGCAGAGCCACGGCGCGACGCCGGCGTCACGGGCCGCCTCGAGCACCGCGCGGCAGTGCTCGACCGCCGCATCGTCCCGGCGTCCCTCGGCCGGTTCGATCCTCGCCCACTCGATCGAGAGTCGGTGGTGGGTCAGGCCGTGAGCGGCGTACAGGCGGAAGTCCTCGGCGAAGCGGGTGGCGAACCCGTTGCCGTCGCCGGACCGTGGGGCCCGACCTCGGCGCTCCCAATCGGCCCAGTCGCTCGCCGGTGCGGCGCCCTCGTTCTGCGTCGCCGATGCGGTGGTTCCCCAGATGAACCCCTCGGGCGTGCCCACCCGGCTCAGATGCCGCCGCGGCGGTCGTAGACGCCGCACCCCTGGGAGTACCGCCGGTTCACCCGCGTGACGGCGTCACGCACCTCCGGGGAGTCCACGGCCCGCTCGTCGCCGCCCTGCACCTGCAGGAGCGCGTCGAGGAACGTCGCGGTGTCCTCGGCCACATCGGGTGGCGCCGCGGCGTCCATGCGGCGGACGAGGCTCACCTGGTCGTCGATCGGCACCTTGCGACCCGAGGTGATCCGCTCCTCGTAGATCTTGCCGGCCCGGCAGAAGTCGGCCGGCGGCTTGGGCAGGTCGGTCATCTCGTTCCCCCGCGAGCACCCGCCGACCACGAGGAGGCCGAGGCCGAGGCCGGCGATCGCGATGCCACGGCGGAGCGATGGTTGAAGGGGCATGGGTCCATCGTCGCGCCGCGGCCCCGGGGGCGCCGAGTCGGGTGGGGGCGTAGGGTGCGGCCATGGCGCGGCGAGGGTTCTCCTACTCCCGGTGGGACGGCACGCAGCGGGGCTTCGACCTCGACGCCGACTCCCTCCTGTCGGAGATGGCCGACGACCTCACCTACCACGGCGACCTGAACGCGGCCCTCCGACGGTTGCTGCAGCAGGGGATGCGGGACCGCAACGGCGAGCAGCTCATGGGGTTGCGGGAGATGCTCGAGCGGCTGCGGGAGCGTCGCCGCCAGGAGGTCGAGTCCAAGGATCTCGGTGGGCCGTTCGCCGAGATCGCGGAGCGCCTGCGGGAGATCCTCGACGAGGAGCGTGCGGGCATCGAGCGGCGTCTCGAACAGGCCCGGGAGAGCGGCGACCAACGCCGGCAGGAGATCGTGGAGGACCTCGCCACGCAGCGGAACCTCGAGCTCGACCTCATGCCGCCCGACCTCGGTGGGATGGTGCAGTCGCTCCAGCAGTACGACTTCATGGACGACGGGGCCCGGCAGCACTTCGATGAACTCATGGATGAGCTGCGGGCCCAGCTCCTCCAGAACACCTTCAACCGGCTCGCCGAGGGCATGCAGAACGTCAGCCCCGAGCAGATGGCCCGCATGAAGGACATGCTCGCCGAACTCAACCGGATGCTCGAGGCCCGAGCCCGCGGCGAGGAACCCGACTTCCGAGAGTTCATGGACCGCTACGGGGACTTCTTCCCCGGCGACCCGCAGACGCTCGACGAGTTGCTCGAGCAGATGGCCATGTCGATGGCTGCGATGCAGCAGCTCATGAACTCCATGACGCCGGAGCAACGCGCCCAGCTCCAGCAGCTCTCCGAGGCGCTGCTCGACGACATGGATCTGCGTTGGCAGATGGATGAGTTGGGTCGCAACCTCCAGAACGCCTTCCCCGACCTGCCGTGGCAGCAGTCGATGCGGATGCAGGGTGACCAACCGATGGGATTCGGCGACATGTCGCAGATGCTCCAGACCCTCGGCGACCTCGACCAGCTCGAGCAGTTCCTCCAGAACGCCACGCAGCCCGGCCAACTCGCCGAGGTGGATCTCGACCGGGCGGCCGAGCTGCTCGGCGACGATGCGGCGCGCTCCCTCGAGCGACTGCGCGAGATGACCCGGATCCTGCAGGAGGCGGGGCTCATCGACCAGCGTGAGGGTCGCCTCGAGCTCACCCCGCGGGCCGTGCGGGCGCTGGGGCAGAAGGCGCTCGGTGACCTCTACCGGAAGCTGCTCGCCGATCGAGCCGGTCGCCACGAGGTGGAGCGCACGGGGGTCGGGCACGAGCGGGCCTACGAGCACAAGCCCTACGAGTACGGCGACCCCTTCAACCTCAACGTCGAGCAGACGATCCGCAACGCGGTGTTCCGCAGCGGTTCGGGAACCCCCGTCCGCCTCCTCCCGGAGGACTTCGAGGTCGAACGCACCGAGCACGTGACTCGCTCGGCCACGGTGCTCCTCCTCGACGTCTCGATGTCGATGCCGATGCGCGACAACTTCCTCCCGGCGAAGAAGGTCGCGATGGCGCTCCACGCGCTCATCAGCTCACAGTTCCCCCGGGACCACTTCGGCCTCGTGGCCTTCGGGCGCGTGGCGCGCGAGGTCAGGCCCGAACTCCTCCCCGAGCTCTCGTGGGACTTCGAGTGGGGCACGAACATGCAGCACGCCATGATGCTGGCGCGCAAGCAACTCGCGGGGCAGAGCGGCACGAAGCAGATCCTCATGGTCACGGACGGGGAGCCGACCTCGCACCTCGAGGGCGGTGAGGCGTACTTCCAGTACCCGGCGTCGCCGGTGACCGTCGAGGAGACGCTGCGCGAAGTGGCGCGCTGCACGCGGGAGGGCATCCGCATCAACACGTTCATGCTCGACGCCGACTGGGGCCTGCGCCACTTCGTGGAGCAGATGACGCGGCTCAACCGCGGCCGGGCGTTCTTCACGACCCCGGACACCCTCGGCGACTACGTCCTCAGCGTTGAATCCGGCATAAGCTTCAAGGGTGCTTTCGATTAACAAA
>JALRDW010000192.1 GCA_023262065.1 Acidimicrobiia bacterium
TTCTTCGAGCGGGAGATCACGCCGTACGTCCGCAAGGACGGCTCGGTCGTGGCGGCCGACGACTGCCCGCGTCCCCAGACCGAGCGCGAGAAGCTCGGCTCGCTCGCCCCGGCGTTCCGACCGACCGGACGGGTCACGGCCGGCAACGCGTGCCCGCTCAACGATGGTGCGGCGGCGGTGGTCGTGATGAGCGACACGAAGGCCAAGGCGCTCGGCCTCACCCCGCTCGCCCGGATCGTGTCCTCGGGGGTCTCGGGTCTCAACCCGGAGATCATGGGCCTCGGGCCCATCGAGGCGAGCCGTCGGGCACTCGCGCTCGCAGGCATGACGATCGACGACGTCGACCTCGTGGAGATCAACGAGGCCTTCGCCGCCCAGGTGCTCCCGTCGGCGAGGGCGCTCGGCATCGCGGAGGACAAGCTCAACGTGAACGGTGGTGCCATCGCCCTCGGACACCCGTTCGGCATGACCGGGGCCCGCATCATGGGCACGCTGCTCAACGGCCTCGAGGATGCGGACCGGACGGTCGGGCTCGAGACCATGTGCGTCGGTGGCGGGCAGGGCATGGCGATGATCGTCGAGCGCCTCTCCTAGGTCCGAGGTCGGCCGACCGGGCCGCACGGGATGGCGAGCGCGGGGTGGGTGCCGTACCGGTGCCCACCCCGCGCCGTTCCCGGATGGGCCGTTCAGGTGCGCCGCAAGGCCCAGATGGTCGCGGGTGTCACGACGGTCTCGCCGTCCCCCCGGCCGATCGTCACGCGTCGCTTCGTGGCGGACACGAGGACGCCGCGCAGTGGCACCCCGTCGGCGTCGTCACCGTGTCGTACCTCGACGTCCGATCCGCGCAGCACGACGAGCCGTTCGTCGATGCCGTAGCGCCAGCGTCCGTCGGGGCCGCGTCGCGGCGGCTCACCGACCTTCACTGCGTGCTCCGTGTAGGCGTCGGCGAGTCGATCCCGGGCTCCGGGTCCCGCGAACTCGCCGGTGAGGTCGAGGAGGAGGCGGGTGAAGGTGCGACCGTGGTTGGGGAGGTCCACGTCGGCGCGCATGATCCAGTGCGCGAGTTCGTGGAGGATGACGCCACTCGTCCGGTACCGCCGGGGCAGGGTGATCGTCGGGTGCCCGGGGTCCTCGCGGTAGAAGGCCTGGCGGGCCCCGCGCCCGTCCCGCAGGATGGGGATGTCCCCGAGGCCGATGTCGGGGAACCGGTCGAGCCACCAGAGCGATCCCACCACCTCCTCGCAGTACGCGCGGCAGCGGTCGAGCTCGGCGAACCGGCGGCCGGCGAGCGGTGTCTCGGCGCGGTAGACCCGGATCCGCTGGCTGTCGCGGGGCTGGCGCTCCGCCGGGTCCGGTGCCGGGTCGGGCACGGAGGGCTCGACCATCGGCGGGGCGACCGGCGTGGGGACCGTGACGGTGCCGCGACCGAGGAGACGGGCGAGGGGGCCGGGGCTCACCGGAAGGCGTCGCGGGTGTAGGTCACGACCGCGCGGACGTCGGCGTCCGAGAGCAGGTCGCCGAACCGGGGCATCCCGCCGCCGCCGTTCGAGACGAACGTGATCTGGTCGTCGATGTCGGGGAAGGTCGTGGCGATGTCCACGAGGGACGGCCCCACACCGCCACCGCCCCGGTCGCCGTGGCAGCGGGCGCAGTTGCTCGCGTACAGGGTGGCCCCGCTCGCCGAGGGGCGTCCGGAGTCGCCCGACCCGCACCCGGCGACGGTCGCGCCGAGGAGCACGGCGGCGACGACGGCGGCGAGTGGGTGGCGGCGTTCCACGACCGGCATCGTGGCCCCACCGCCGCGCCGACGCAAGCATCCCGACCGGGCAGCACGGGGGGCCGCGCCGCTACGCTCCCGCGCCATGCCCGACGCCCGGTACCCGTTCGACGTGTCCCGCCGTGCCGGTGACGTCATGCTCACGACGTGGGAACGGATCTGTCGGCTCGGCGCGATCGGGCCCCGCAGTCGGCGGGCCCGGCGGTTCGGGGCGTTCGGGGACGACTCGGCGATCCTGTTCCCGCCGGTCGCGTTGTTCGGCGAGCGCTACATGCGGATCGGCAGCCGCGTCATCATCGGACCGCAGTGCTCGCTGTCCTGCGGCGTGTCGCCGACCCATGAGCTCGGTCGGGATGTCGTGCTCGAGATCGGGGACGGCGTACTGCTCGGCCGGGGCAGCGGGATCGTCGCCCACGAGTCGATCACGATCGGCGAGAACGTGTTCACCGGGCACAACGTGTACATCACGGACGCGAACCACGGGTACGAGGATCTCGACCTCGCGATCGGGCACCAGTTCGCGCCGCCCAAGCCCGTGTCGGTCGGTGCCGGGTCCTGGCTCGGTCACGGCACGATCGTGCTCCCCGGCGCGCGCATCGGGGAGCACGTCGTGATCGGTGCGGGATCGGTCGTCACCGGCGAGATCCCCGACCGCACGGTCGCGGTCGGGAACCCGGCTCGGGTGATCCGACGCTGGGAGTCGGGGGCGGGCTGGGTCCGCGCCACCCCCGACTCCTGAGATCGGTCGGCGTCAGCCGCCCGCGGGTGACGGGTACTGCGGCGGCAGGTACTCCTTCGGCACGGTCTCGTAGATCGTCACCGACTTCGCCGGGTCGAAGATGCCCGGATCCGAGGTCGGCCACTCGCCGGGCCGGTACCGCGTGCCGCCGTCCACGTACTCGTAGAGCCCGGTGCCGTCGTTGCCGATCTCGTCGAGCCCCTTGGCCGTCGGGTTCCACCAGATGATCGTGCCGTCGTCGGCCCCGCCCAGGTCGTCGGTCGCGTCCGACCAGATGCCGTGCTTGCCGAACGAGATGGTCGCCGCCAGCGGATTGCCGCCGGCGATGCCCGCCCGGAACATCCCGTCCCGGAACGTCTCCGGGGTGAGGTCCGGGCCGGCGAGGTTGATGCCGGTCATGAGCAGCGAGACCGGACCCTGGTGCACCGCGTAGTTGTTGTTGGGCGGTGGGGTCCCGTACTGCCAGGTCCACAGCTTGTAGGCACCGCTCGCGTCCCGCGTGCTGCGGGCCGGGATGAGTGACAGGCCGAACGCGTGCTTCCACTGGTCCTGGTCGTAGATGCGCCCGAACACTGCGGTGTCGGCGTACACGGAGGGTCCGATGATCCACTCGGGGCGGTAGTCCTGCGCCGTCGCCTCCTTCGTGAGGTACGAGGGCGTGAGCGGGTCGCCGTAGAAGATCACGGAGGTGACCTTCGCCGCCTTGAGCTTGGCGATGATCGTGCGGGCGTTCTCCTGGGCCCGAGCGAGGTCGAGGTAGTACCGGGTGTCGCTGGCGAGTTCGATGTCCTGCTCGGCGAGGAGCGACTTGAAGGTCTTGAACGCCTCCCGCTGCTGGCCGGCCGGCGTGTCGTAGTGCACTGCGCCGAACACGCGGGTCCTGGACCGGAGGGCGGGGTCGCCCGCCCACTGCGCCTTCCTGCCGGCGAACAGGTTGCCGATCATCTCGGCGGCGAGTGTGCTGGCCTGCTCCGGGAGCTGACCCGTCGTCCAGATGTAGGGCGCACGGTCCCGCATGAACTTCGTCGGGCTCGCGGTGGAGCAGCCCATGCACATGATCTTCGCCGCCGTGATCTCGTCGGCGAATGCGTCGGTCTGGTTCGGGCCGCCGAGCACGGCGAACGGCTGCTGGTCGATGATCGCCTGTGCATCGGCCTTGGCCGCGACGGGATCGCTCGGTGCACCCGAACCCTTGAAGAACGAGACCTCGATCCGGCGGCCGTAGAGCTCGGCGTACTCCGAGTAGAGGTCGATCCAGCCCCGGTAGTTCTCCTCCGCGGTGCGGACATCGGTGTCCGAGCCGGCGCTCTTCACGAGGGCGGCCTGGAGCGGGTCCTTCGACGGGTCGCCGATCCACACGATCACCTTGATCGAGTCGCCGGTCACGCCGGAGGATGTCGCACCGCCGTTCGCCCCGCGGAACGGCTCCACGCAGGTCGGCGCGTACCACGACGGGATCTTCACCCGGCCGGTACTCGTGTCACAGCCGTCGCCGAAGTCCACGGTCTCGCCGAGCAACTCGGCCTTGTCGGGGGTCATCGGCCCCGCCTCGATGAGTTCGGTGTTCGACTTCGCGCCCTGGTCGGCCCCGCCATCGGAGTTCGAATCACCGCCTCCGCCGCGGTTCCCGGCGATGAGCACGATCGCGGCGATCACCACGACGACGATCGCGAACGGTGCGTAGCGCTGGAGACCGCTCCTGCGCTTGCGGGACGGCGTGGGCTGCATGGGTTCCTCCTGGTCGGTGGTTGGTCAGTCGGTGGTCGCCCCGGACGAACCGGAGCGGGCGATCGCGGCCTCGGACGTTCCGAGGTAGGACTCCACGACGGTCGGGTGGCGCACGACCTCGGCCGGGTCGCCGATGGTGACGACCGCACCGAGGTCGAGGGCGACGAGGCGGTCGGCGACCGAGGTGAGCAGGGGCAGGTCGTGCTCGATGAGCAGGATGGTCGCATCGAGGGCGTCACGGATCCTCAGGAGCAGGGGTCCGAGGGCCTCGGCCTCGCGTTGGGCGATGCCGCTCGAGGGTTCGTCGAGCAGGAGCACCGAGGGCTGGTGCGCGAGCACGCAGGCCATGTCGACGATGCGGCGGCTCCCGGTGGACAGCTCGCGGGTGAACTTGTCGCGGAACGCGCCGAGACCCATGAGTTCGATGAGTTCCTCGACCCGATCAGCCACGTCGGCCTCGGAGTCGGCGACCGCCGGCAGGTGGAGCGCCGCCGCGATCGGGTCGCGCACCTCGACCCGGCGCTCGAGGGCCACGGCGATGGTCTCCGAGACGGTGAGTCCGGGGAAGAGGCGACCGTCCTGGAACGAGCGTCCGAGGCCGAGTTGCGCCCGCACCTCGGCCCGTCGCCCCGTCAGCTCGACCGGGCCGTCCTCCCCGAGCAGGACGACCCGCCCGGCGTCGGTCGGCGTGAAGCCGCAGATCGCGTCGAACAGGGTCGTCTTGCCGGCTCCGTTCGGTCCGATGAACCCCACGATCTCGCCGGCCCGGGCGTCGAAGGACACGTCGCGCAGCGCATGGATGCCGCCGAACCGCTTCGAGACGTCGTGCACCTCGAGGCGCACCGGCCGGTCGCCGAGGTCGGCGCTGACCTCCGTGTCGTGGGTGCGGGCGGCGGCGAGCGCGGCGCCCCGGCTCGCTGCGCCCTCGAGGTACACCGACCGCAACACGTCGGGGCGTTCGAGGAGTTCCGCGGTGGGACCCTCGAACCGGATCTCGCCCTTCTCCATGAAGTACGCGCGCTCGGCGATCGTCAGCGCCACGTTGACCGACTGCTCGACGACGATGATGGTGGTCCCGGCGTCCCGGATGCGCTGCACGATCTCGAGCAACTGGCCGACCACGGTCGGGGCGAGTCCGAGTGAGAGCTCGTCGATCATCAGCAGCCGCGGCCGCTCGATGAATGCCATGCCGAGGGTCAGCATCTGCTGCTGCCCTCCCGAGAGATTGCCCGCGGGCTCGTCGAGGCGCTCCCGGAGGATCGGGAAGATCTCGAGGACCTCCTCGGTCGCGGCGCGCACCCGGTCGCGATCCCGTCGGTGCAGCCAGCCGGCGAGTTGCAGGTTCTCCCGCACCGTGAGGGTCGGGAACGTGCCCTGCCCGCCGGGTACCTGCGTGATGCCGCGGGCGGCGACCTCGTGCGGTGGTGCGTAGGTCATGTCCCGACCGTCGAAGACCACTGCGCCGGCGCTCGCCTCGACGAGACCGGAGATGGCCTTGAGGAGCGTGGACTTGCCCGATCCGTTCGTGCCGAGCAGGGCGACGATCTCGCCCTCATCCACCTCGAAGTCCACGCCGAAGAGCACCTGCACCCCGTCGTACCCGACGTCGAGACCTCGCACGAGCAGCAACTTCACGAGGCCCTGCCGGCGCTGGTACAGCACCTCGCTCTGTGCCGCGGCCGAGGTCCAGACCTGCTTGAGGTCGTCGGCGACCTGCGTCCCGGCGCTCGCGAGGATGAGCGAGCCGACGAGGAACACCGGGGTGAGGACGAGCAGGCCGACGCGCACCCCGTGGCGATCGGCGATCGACCCGATGATCGGCAGCACGACGAGCCC
Source organism: Acidimicrobiia bacterium (assembly GCA_023262065.1). GTDB lineage: Bacteria > Actinomycetota > Acidimicrobiia > IMCC26256 > IMCC26256 > IMCC26256. Next base: position 6,081 of record JALRDW010000192.1, read on the forward strand.
GGGCAGGATCCAGAGCGCGGCCACTGCGTACCCGAAGGACCGCACCTTCGGCGGGGTCGCGAGCGAGAGGGAGGCGCCGACCCCCGGACCGGTGATCGACACGAGGGCGATCGTGAGCGCCGCGATCGCGATCGCGATGCCGACGTTCGGAGCCAGCGCGAAGCCCACCCAGGCGATGGCGACCACCGAGTTGACCACGGCGATGAACTTCAGCACCAGGCCGGGGTCGCGGCGCAGCAGGCGGGTGGCGATCGGGATGCCGGCGAACAGGCCGACGAGCGCCGCCGGCTCGACGCAGGCCGCCACGATGCCGCGGGCCCGCTCGTCGAGGTCGAAGGTCTGGGAGTAGTGGAGCGAGGTGAGGCTGGCCAGGCCGATGAGGGCGACGGCGAGGAACGGGAGCGCGTAGAAGATCCGCCGCAGCGTGCCCACCTGCCAGACGATGCGCCAGGACTCGGCGAACGAGGGCGGCAGGTCCTCGGTCTCGACCGCATCCTCCTGTGCCCCGGCGGCCCGCTTCTCCCACACGCCACGCTTGGGCTCCCGCAGGCGGAGGCCGAGGATCACGAAGATGAGGGTCGGCACCACGAACACGAAGAACGGCACGCGCCAGTTCGTCCAGTACGCGATGAGTCCGGCGGCGAGCGGTCCGATGGTCAGGCCGATGACGCTCCCGGCCCGGTGGATCGAGAAGATCCGCGGTCGGTGGGGGATGTCGTAGTAGTCGGACAGCAGCGAGCCGTGGGTCGGGTCGACCACCGCCTTCCCGAGGCCCGAGCCGGCGCGGGCGATCGAGAGCACGAGCACCGAGGCCGCCGCGCCGGTGAGCCCGGTGAAGGTCATCCACACGACGGCGCCGAGGAGCGCGATCTTCGTGCGGGGCAGACGGTCCGACCAGAACGCGATCGGGACCTGGATCAGGAGGGCGACGACCGATGCGAGGGCGACGACCGCGAGCACCGCGCTGAGGTCGAGTCCGAACGCCTCGCGGATCTCGGGCAGGAGGATCGCGAACGCCGCTCGGTCGAGCTCATCGACCGCGAGGAGTCCGGTGAGGATGATGAGCGGGTACAGCGGCGCACCGCCGGTGCGTTCGAGCAACCAGGCTCGCACACCCCGCGCCGCGGGTGCTGTGGTGGGGGTGTCGGCCGTCGTCACGTGAGCTCCTCGATCGCCTCGACCGCGACGGGATCGATGACCGGTGCGGTGGCGGTCGCCGTCTCGACCCGCCGATCGGCGAGGAGGCTCGGCACGACGATGTCCCGGCGGCGGGCGATCCATCGGAGCGCGCCGTCACGGACGTCGGCGATGGCTGCACCGAGTCCGCCGGGCAGGATGAGCAGCACGAGCAGGAGTCCGGCGCCGGTGGCGAGGAACTGCCACTCGGCGGGCAGCAGCCAGTTCGCACCCCGCACGTAGACGGCGCCGAGGATCGCCCCCGAGATCGACCCGAGGCCACCGATCACGACCATCGAGAAGGCCTGCAGGCTCTCGGCCGGGGCGAACATCGTGACGTCGAGGCCGTGCTGCTGGTGGACGAGCAGCACGCCGGCGACCGCGGCGAGGAACCCGGAGACCGCGAAGCCGGCGAGCGTCGTGCGCACCGCGCCGACCCCGTACGAGCGGACCGCCCGGTCGTTCTCGCGGATCGCGATGAGGACCCGGCCCGTCCGGCTGGCCCGGAGGCCCCGCACGGCGGCGAGCACCAGCGCGAGGACCGCGAGGCACAGCAGGTAGAACCGGGTCGGGGTGTCGAGGTCGACCGCGCCCCAGAGGAAGGTCGGTGTCTCGATGCGGCCACTCGGCAGCCACCGGCCCATGAACTCGGTGTTGAGCAGGTACGACCAGGTGAGCAGTGCGAAGGCGAGGGTGCTCACCGCGAGGGTGAGGCCGCGACGCCGGATCGCCGGGTAGCCGACGATGGCGGCCACGACCGCGCCGACGACGCCACCGGCGAGGAGTGCGAGCAACAGGTCGAGGCCGTGCACCGCGGTCATCGCGCCGCCGACCCCCGCCCCGATGCCGGCGAACGCCATCTGGCCGAGCGACACCTGACCGGCCCAACCGGTGAGGACCACGAGGGACAGCGCCACGATGGCGAAGATGACGATGACCGTGACGAGGCCGAGCCGGCTCGACGACAGCCAGAGCGGCAGTGTGACCACGAACCCGAGGACGGCGAGCAGCCCGACCCAGCGGCCGATCCTGATCTCGGGCAGATGGGCGAGCTCACGCGGGATCGGTCGCACCTCGCGGGCCGCCTGCCAGGTCTGGGCCTCCGATCCGGCCCGGGCGCCGGAGGCCCGGCTCGTGAGCAGGAGTCCGAGCAGCACGACCACGAAGAGCATCACGTCGTTGTAGGCCGGGTGGTTGTCAGGTTGGAACGTCATCGCCTGGTCGATCACCCCGAGGGCGAGGGCGGCCACTGCGATCGTCGGGAAGCGCTCGAGGCGACCGATCACCGCGGCGGCGAGTGCCTGCAGGAAGAACGTGGGACCGAGGACCGAACCGATGGGCAGGCCGACCGATCCGGCCCGCAGGAACATGGCGAGGAAGGCGAGCAGGGACGCGATCGCCCACACGATCGTGCTGAGCCGTTTCACCGGGATGCCGAGCATCGAGGCGCGATCGGCGCGCTCCGCCGCACCGCGGATCGCGATGCCGGCGCTGGACCGCTGGAGGAAGAGCGCGAGCAGGACGAACGCGACCGGAACGACGATGGCGGTGAGCAGGTCGTTCGCGTCGAAGATGACTCCACCGAGTGAGAGTCGTGCGGTGAAGGGCGGGGACAACCGGGTTGCGAGTGCGTCGGAGTCGAACCACCGGGGGAGCAGGAGGGCGGCCCCGGTCAGGACCTGGGCGAGTCCGATCGTCGCGACCGTGAGGATGAGGCGGGGCGCCCGGAAGAACCGCCGGATGATGAGCACCTCGACGAGTCCGCCGAGTGCGAGTGCGGCCACGAGGCCGATCGCCAGCGACAGCCAGTAGGACCAGCCGGCCGACAGCACGAGGAGCACCACGAGGGTCGCCGGCACCTGACCGAGGTCGCCCTGAGCGAAGTTCACGACCCGGCTGGCCCGGTAGACGAGCGCGAACCCGAGGGCGATGAGGGCGATGCGGCCCCCCACGAGCATGCCCCCGACGACGACGCCGAGCGGGGCGGGGAACGGCCACACGCTCACGGCGATCGCGACGATGACGAGGGCGCCGACGCCGAGCGCGCGCTCGGACACCACGCCCTCCAGCCATCCGCGGCCCTCGGCCGTCGTCATCCCGGCGTACCCCCCAGTCGCACCGGCCCGTGCCGTGACCCTAGGCGAGGCCGGGCCGATCGTGCCGCCGACCCGGGGCAGGACGCGGGCCGCGGTCCGGTGGCGGTCGCAGCACGGGCCGGGACCTATCCTCGGAGCCGTCCCGTCGACCGCCGTCGGGATCGACCGGGACCCAGGAGCCGAACCATGCACGAGTACCGGATCGACGACGACGGCGTCGCTCACGTCCTGCTCGACGACGGCAAGGCGAACGTCCTCAACGAGGCGACGTGCGCCGCACTGCGCGGCGGGATCGAGGCCGCCGCTGAGGCCCGGGCCGGTGCGCTGGTCATCCACGGACGCGAGGGCATGTTCTCGGGCGGGATCGACCTCTCGCTCGTGCGGGCCGAGGATCCGCAGCACCGGGCCGCCGGGCTCCAGGCCGTCGCCCACACGTTGCTCGCGGTGTGGACCGCGCCGATCCCGACGGTGGCCGCGGTGACCGGGCACGCGATCGCGGGTGGGGCGATCCTCGCCCTCGCCTGCGATCGGCGCATCGGCACCACCGGCTCGTGGAAGATCGGGATCAATGAGACCCGCCTGCGCATGGTGTTCCCGACCTGGGCGCTCGTGATCGCGCAGGCCGGTATCCGGCCGAGCGCATGGAACGCGACGATCCTCGAGGGTGAGCTCCTCGACCCGGAGGGCGCGGTGCGTGCCGGGTTCCTCGACGAGGTGGTCGCGCCTGGGGGTCACGCGGGGCGGGTCGCCGAGGTCGCGGCCGGGCTGATCGAGATCCCGACCCGCGCCTACGCCGGGAACAAGGCCCTGCTCCGGCGGGCGGAGGCCGAGCGGGCCGGCGCGCTCGTGGCGGCCGAGATGGGGGCGGGCTTCGCATCCGACCAGATCGGTCGGTAGCGGGTCAGGCGGTCTCCCATACGATGACCTCGACGCCGTCCGGACCGGCGGTGAGCTCGAGGGTGCCGGCGTCGGTGCCACGCGCGGCGTCCCCGGTGTCGAGGGTCGGGCCGTCGGTGATCCGCAGCGATCCGACCGCTGCGAACACGTGCGTGTGCGGGACGTCCGCGACGGTCGCGGTGTGGCCCGGCGCGAGACGCCCGATGCGGAGGCGTGCGCCGCGCTGACGGATCCGTACCGCGCCCGCGTCGTCCCCGGCGGCGACCGTCACCAGTGCGCCCCCGGCGAGGTCGGTCCCGACATCGACCTCCTCGTAGCCGGGGTCGATGCCGGCCGTGTCGGGGAGCACCCACATCTGCACGAGGCGGACGGGCTCGTCGCGACTCGCGTTCCACTCGGAGTGGCGCACGCCGCGGCCCGCGCTCATCCGCTGGGCCAGACCGGGGGTGATGATGCCGTGGCCCCCGGTGCTGTCATGGTGCTCGAGCGCGCCCTCGAGCACCCAGGTCACGATCTCCATGTCGGCGTGACCGTGGGTCGGGAACCCCTCGCCCGGAGCGATGACGTCATCGTTGTGCACGACGAGCAGACCGTGGTGGGTGTTCGTCCGATCGACGTGCGGTCCGAACGAGAACGAGTGCCACGAGTCCAGCCACGGGATGCGGGTGTGGAACCGCGCGGCGGCCGGGATGTGGGCGATGGTCACGGCGTGAGGCCCTCGGCCACGATGGCGCGCCCGCGGTCGCGCAGCTCGAACTTCGTCACCTTGCCCATCGCGTTGAGCGGCAGTGCGTCGAGCACCTCGACGTACCGGGGCGCCTTGTAGTTCGCCATCTCGGCCCGGCACCAGGTCAGGAGCTGCTCGGGGTCGACGGTCGCGCCGGGTCGGGGGACCACGAAGGCCATGCCGACCTCTCCCATCCGGTCGTCGGGTACGCCGACCACCGCGACCTGGGCGACGGCGGGGTGGCGCAGCATGAGGTTCTCGATCTCGGCGGGGTAGGCGTTGAACCCGCCGACGATGAACATGTCCTTGATGCGGTCGGTGATCCGCACGTAGCCCCGGTCATCCATGATCCCGACATCCCCGGTGTGCAGCCAGCCCTCCTCGTCGATGGTCGCCCGGGTCTCGGCCTCGTCCTCGAAGTACCCACGCATCACCTGGTACCCGCGCACGACGATCTCGCCGGCCTCGCCGCGGGGCACCTCGTTCCCCGCCTCGTCGACGACGAGCACCTCGACGTCCGGGATGGCCCGGCCGGAGGTCGTCGCGATGGTCTCCGGGTCGTCGTCGTGGCGACACATCGTCGCGATGCCGCAGGTCTCGGTGAGGCCGTACCCGGTCACGATGGTCTCGAAGGTGAGTTCGTCCCGCAATCGGGTGATGAGCTCCACCGGGATCGCCGCTGCGCCGGTGACCGTGAGCCGCAGTGATGAGAGGTCGTAGCGGTCCCGGTCCGGGTGGTTGAGGATGCCCTGGAGGAGGGTCGGCGGTCCGGGCAGCACCGAGATGCGATCACGCCCGATGCGGGCCATGACCTCGTCGCCGTCGAACACGGCCTGCGGGATGACGGTCGCTCCCATCATGAGGCACACGAGCCACCCCGCCTTGTAGCCGAAGGCGTGGAAGAACGGGTTCACGACGAGGTACCGGTCCCCGGCGCGCAGGCCGACCACGTCGCCCCAGGTCCAGAACGCGCGCAGCGTTGCGGCGTGCGTCTGCATGACCCCCTTCGGGTTGCCCGTCGTGCCCGAGGTGAACAGGAGGTCGGAGAGGTCCCCGGGATCGACGGCGAGGGCCCGGGCCTCGACCTCGGCGGGGTCGATCGCATCGCCGCGTGCGAGGAACTCCGTCCATCCGAGCGTGCCGGAGGGTGCGACGTCGGCGCGGAGCACGACGGTGGCCTCGAGGGCCGGGAGCTCCTCGGCGACGTCGACCGCACCGCGCAGGAGGCCCACGTAGTCGTTGCCGAGGAACCCGGCGACGGTGACGAGGACCCGGGCCCGACTGCGGCCGAGGATGTATGCCGCCTCACGGCCCTTGTACCGCGTGTTGAGCGGCACCAGCACGGCGCCGACCGTCTGGAGGCCGAGCGCCACGGGGATCCACTCCCACAGGTTGGGGGCCCAGATCGCGACCCGATCACCCGGGGTGACGCCGAGTGCGAGCAGTGAGGCGGCGACCCGGTTCGAGGCCGCGAGCAGGTCCGTGAACGACAGGGAGGTCGTGCCGTCGGCGATCGCGACCGCGTCACCGAAGCGTTCGGCACTGCTGCGCAGCAGGCGGGGGGTCGTGCCCCACTCCAGATCGGCTCGGAACCCCGTCATGCGTCGCCTCCGGTCGGCGGGCGCGCACCTCGTCGCCCGCGGTCCGGCGGAGGCTACCCGGGGTGGTGCGTGCGCCCGGAGGGCCTCCGCGTTGCCGATCCGAACGGCGGCAGGCGAAGATGCGGACCCCATGCCCGCGCCGACCGGCCGGCGGGGACGAGGAGGTCTCGATGCTCGATGTGGTGATCCGCGGCGGTCAGGTCGTCGACGGAACGGGCGCGCCGGCCCGCGTCGCGGACATCGGCATCCGGGACGGTCGCATCGTGGCCATCGGCGAGGTCACCGAGGACGCCGCCAGCACGGTCGACGCGAGTGGGCTCGTCGTGGCGCCCGGGTTCGTCGACCTCCACACGCACTACGACGCGCAGATCTGGTGGGACCCGATGGCCACGCCGTCGAACGTCCACGGGGTGACCACGATCATCGGGGGCAACTGCGGCTTCACGCTCGCCCCGGTGCGACCGGAGGACCGCACCTACACCGCGGAGATGCTGGCCCGGGTGGAGGGTATGCCCCTCGCCGCCCTCGCCGAGGGTGTGCCCTGGACCTGGGAGACCTTCGGCGAGTACCTCGACGGGCTCGACGGACGGGTCGCGGTGAACGCCGCGTTCATGGTCGGCCACTGCGCGCTCCGTCGGTACGTGATGGGCGGGGAGTCGATCGGCCGGGCGGCGACCGCGGAGGAGATCGACGCGATGGTCGCCGAGCTCCACCGTTCGCTGGAGGCCGGGGGCCTCGGGTTCTCCACCACGCTGTCGCGCACCCACTCCGACGGTGACGGCGAGCCGGTGGCCTCCCGCTGGGCGAGCGATGAGGAGGTCATCGCGCTGTGTCGTGCGGTGGGGGAGCACGAGGGGACCCAGCTCGAGGGGATCGTCGACGGCTGCCTCGACCGCTTCGCCGACGATGAGATCGATCTGCTCGTCCGGATGACGGCGGCCGCCGGCCGCCCGATCAACTGGAACGTCCTCACCGTCGACTCCTCGGTGCCGGATCGGATCCCGCGGCAGCTCTCGGCGTCGACGCGGGCCGCCGAGGAGGGGGGACGCATCGTCGCGCTCACCATGCCGGTGCTCGTGCCGATGAACATGTCGTTCCTCAACCACTGCGCGCTGTTCCTGATGCCGGACTGGCAGCAGGTGCTGGGCCTGCCGGTTCCTGAGCGCATCGAGCGGCTCCGGGACCCCGAGGTGCGGGCGTGGATGCAGGAGCGGGCGGTGAGCGAGGAGGCCGGCGTGTTCCGACGCCTCACCGGCTGGGGCGGGTACGTCATCGGCGACACCTTCTCCGCGGCGAACGAGGGCCTCAAGGGGCGGCGGGTCGGCGACATCGCGCAGGAGCGGGGCATCGACGACTTCGCCGCGCTCGTGGAGGTCGTCATCGCCGACGACCTCAGGACGGTGCTGTGGCCGAGCGCCACCGACAACGACGACGCGTCGTGGGCGCTGCGGCACGAGGTCTGGCAGGACGAGCGGGCGATGATCGGCGGATCGGATGCCGGTGCGCACCTCGATCGGATGTGCGGGGCGCCGTACACCACGAGGTTCCTCGGCGACATGCTGCGGGGCCGCCGCCTGGTGCCGCTCGAGGAGGCGGTCCGCATGATCACCGACGATCCGGCCCGACTGATCGGCCTGCGGGACCGGGGTCGCCTCGTGGAGGGGTACTTCGCCGACGTGGTCGTCTTCGATCCCGCGACCATCGGGTCGGCGCCGGCCACCCTCGTCGAGGATCTGCCCGCAGGGACGGCACGTCTCACCGCGGACGCCCACGGCATCGCCCACGTGTTCGTCAACGGCGTGGAGACCGTGCGCGACAACGCCGCGACCGGAGCGCTGGCCGGGACCGTCCTGCGTTCGGGTCGCGACACCGCGACCGTCAGCACGCGGTGATCCGGAGGTCGGCCCGGTCGACTCAGGCGGCGGGGTGCCAGCCGCGTGACCGGTGCCGTCCGGAGTCCGCGACCGGGACGGCGGCGAGCACGCCGCGGCGTTCGTGGCGGGCCCACTCGCGGGCGATCACCATCGCCAGGCCGCCGAGCAGGACGAGTGCCAACGCCACCATGGTCAGTCCGTCCCCGGCGCGCAGGAGCGCGCCGCCCGCACCCCACCAGCCGCCCCCGAGTCCGAGCAGGACCGGGAGCGCCCGGTAGGCGAGGAACGTCAGCGCCCCGGTGAAGAACGCCCAGCGGCCGATGCGGGCGAGTGCGTCCGAGCGGCGCCGGGTGATGGCGAATCCGGCGACGACGAGTACCGATCCGGCGACCCCGGCGATGCGCAGGAGGATCTGGGTGGCCCGGAACTCGCGGTGCAGGTCGGGCACGGCGTTCGCGGGGATGCCGACGAGACCCACGCTCGCGGTCGCGAGTCCGGCGAAGCGCGGATCGGTCGCGGCGACCGCGTGGAGCGCAGCATCGATCCGGGTGCCGTCGATCGTGAAGCGCGGTTCGTCGCGTGACGCATCGGCGGCGTCGATCGCGATCGGTGTTCCTGCGTGGTCGGGCGCGGTGCCCCGGACGACACGGTCGCGAACGGTCACGACCGCGTCGGCGAACGCGCTGGCGAACTCGGGCCGATCGACGATCGCCGCCGAGAGGTCGGCGTTGGCGGTCGGATCGAGGCCGGGGAGTGCGAGCGTGAGTCCGCGGGCCACGGCGGACTCGGTCGCCTCGCGCGCCGTGGGCTGCGCGAGCAGGTCGTCGGTCGCATCGCGCAGCGCGGTCGGCGAGAGCACGGTGGTCTCGACGGTCCAGCCGACGAACGCGAGGGCCAGGAGCGCGAGGCCGCTCACGAGGAGGGTGGCACCCCGGGGTGACTGCATGGCCATGGTGCGGTATCGGCCGGAGCCGGCCTCGGCCTTGAACGGGTACGCGGGGGCGGTGCCCGGTCGGGCGGAAGTGTCCCGGGCGCTCCGCAGACCGGGCAGGGAAACTGCGGAACGTCCCGGGACGGCGCCATCCTGACCGGATCGGACCTACCCATGACGGAACGCGGAGGGAAAGGTTCCATCAAGACTCCCGAGCGAACCGCAGGAATCCTGCATCCCGTATGCGTCGGTGCCGGTTCGATGGGCGGGGCGGCCCGGCGGAGCACCGGTAGCCTGCGCCGACCGCGGCCGGGTGTCGCCGCGCGGTGCGAGGAGGTCGGGTGGACGCAGTCGGGGTGCCCGAGGGGCTGGCGAGGATCGAGGCCGATCTCCTCGCGCCCGGTGGTGTGTTCGCGCTCGAGGACGTCGAGGTGCTCGGCGAACCGATGCAGGCGATGGCGAACCGCCTGACCTCGCTGCGCGACGCGCTCGTCGCGTCGGTGAACCACGGCGACGCGGAGTACCTCGTCTTCAGCGACGGCACGACCGAGCGGCGCATCACGTTCCGCGAGCATGAGCGCCTCGCGGCGTCGGTGGCCGCCGGCCTGCGGGACCGCTACGGCGTGGGACCGGGGGACCGCGTGGCGATCCTCGCCGCGAACTGCCCGGAGTGGATCATCACGTTCTGGGCGACGGTGAGCCTGGGGGCGGTGGCGGTCGGCCTCAACGGCTGGTGGGTCGGGCCGGAGATCGAGTACGGCATCGAGGACTGCGACCCGACGGTGCTCGTCGCGGATCGCCGGCGGCTCGCTCGACTCGAGGGGCGGGACCCCGGGGCGCCGGTCATCGTGATCGAGGATCAGTTCCCCGAGCTCGAGGCGCACGACCCCGATGCGACGCTCCCCGACACGCCGATCGACGAGGACGACCCGGCGATCATCCTCTACACGAGTGGAACGACCGGTCGCCCGAAGGGCGCGGTCCACTCGCACCGCAACGTGGGCGCGCTCCTCGGCCTCACCTTCTTCCACGGCCTGCGGAACCTGCTCAACGATCCGCCCCCGGCGGACGCGGGTCCGAGCGTGCAGCTGGTGTCGAGTCCGCTCTTCCACGTGTCGGGGCTGCACACCGGAGCCGTCGCCTTCCTCGTGGGCGGGGTGAAGAGCGTGTGGACGATGGGCCGCTTCGACCCCGTCGTCATCATGCGGCTCATCGAGCGCGAGCGAGCGACCCACTGGTCGTTCACGCCGACGATGCTCCACCGTGTCATCACCCATCCGGAGTTCGGCACCTACGACCTCTCCTCCATCCGCAGCGGAGGTGGCGGCGGTGCGACCTTCTCCCCGGCGCTCATCCGTGCGGCGAAGGTCGCCATGCCGCGGCTCTCCACCTCGATGGGGGTCGGGTACGGGCTCACCGAGTGCACGGCGCTCGCCACCCTCAACAGCGGGGAGGAGCTCGACGCCCACCCGACCTCGGTCGGGCGCCCACTGCCCACCGTGCAGGTCGAGATCCGCGACGACGCGGGCCGAGCGCTGCCCGAGGGCGAGGAGGGCGACATCCACGTGCGGGGTCCGAACGTGATGCTGGGCTACTGGAACAAGCCCGAAGAGACCGCGGCGTCGATCGGACCGGGGCGGTGGCTGCGCACCGGCGACGTGGGGCGGCTCGAGGGTGGTCGGCTGTACCTCGCCACCCGCAAGCGCGACCTCATCATCCGGGGCGGCGAGAACGTGTACCCGGTGGAGATCGAGCACCGGTTGGAGGACCACCCGGCGGTGGCCGAGGCCGCGGTCGTCGGCGTGCCCCACGAGGACCTCGGGCAGGAGGTGCTGGCCGTCTGCGTGCTCACCCCCGGCGGCACCGCGACGGCCGAGGAACTCACGGCCTGGTGCGCCGAGGCGCTCGCCTACTTCAAGGTTCCGGCGCGCATCGAGTTCCGCACCGAGCCACTGCCGCGGAACGCGACGGGCAAGGTGCTCAAGCACGTCCTCTCCGGGGACGGGTCCTCGGACTTCGTCGAGGAGGACTGAGGTGCCGCTCGACCTCGCCACCCTCGTCGCGCCGGGGCGCACCGCGCTCGTGCTCCAGGAGGTGCAGCGGGGGGTCGTCGGCGAGCCCAGCGCACTGCCGGCGCTCACCGAGGCCTGCCGCGCCGTCGACCTCGTCGGGAACTGCGCCGCCCTCGCCGCCCGCGCCCGCGCCGTGGGCGTGCCCGTGCTCCACTGCACGGCGGAGACCCGTGAGGACCTCCGGGGTGCGAACCGGAACGCGCGGCTCTTCATGGGGGTCCTCAAGGCGCCGGTGCGACTGCTCCCGGGCAGTGAGGCGGTGCAGGTGCCCGACGAGATCGGCGTCGCCCCCGAGGACATCGTCCTGCCCCGGTACCACGGGCTCGGACCGCTCACCGGGACGCAACTCGACCCCATCCTGCGCAACCTCGGCGTGACCACGATCGTCGGCGTCGGGGTGAGTGTGAACATCGGCATGACCGACTTCGCGTTCTCCGCCGTGAACCACGGGTACCAGTTCGTGATGCCGCGGGACGCGGTGGCCGGTGTGCCGGCCGCCTACGCCGATGCGGTGATCGACAACACCCTGTCCCTCGTGACCACCGTCACCACCTCGGCCGAGGTCCTCGCCGCGTGGGGTTGAGGGTTCCTGACGGACCGTCAGGTATGGTGCCGACGTCCTCGTTGTGACCATCAGGGAGCCCGACATGTACGACGAGACCACCTTCCCGAAGATCATCTCGGTCGACGACCACATCATGGAGCCGCCGAACGTCTGGCAGGACCGGCTCCCCGAGAAGTACCGGGCCGTGGGCCCGCGGATCGTGCGCCAGAAGGTCGCCGACATGCAGTTCGTGGGCGGCGTGTTCTCCTACCGCGAGGCGGGGGAGCACGAGGAGGGCACCTGGTGCGACTGGTGGTACGTCGAGGACCTCCGGTACCCGTTGACCCGCGTGATGGCGGCGGCCGGGTACTCCCGTGAGGAGGTGACGATCAGTCCGATCACCATGGAGGACATGCGCGAGGGCTGCTGGAACCAGACCGCCCGTCTCGCCGACATGGACGTGAACCACGTCGAGGCCTCCCTGTGCTTCCCGACCTTCCCGCGCTTCTGCGGACAGACCTTCAAGGAGCGTGAGGACAAGGTCCTCGCCGACCTCTGTGTGAAGGCGTACAACGACTGGATGTTCGACGAGTGGTGCGCCGGCACCGGCGGCCGCCTCATCCCGCTGCCGATCATCCAGCTCTGGGACGCCGACCTCGCTGCGGCGGAGGTCCGTCGCAACGCCGCCCGCGGTGGTCGCGCCGTGGCCTTCACGGAGATCCCGGCGTTCCTCGGGCTCCCGTCGATCCATGACCCGAGCGGGTTCTGGGACCCCTTCTTCCAGGCCTGCGACGAGACCGGCACGGTCGTGTGCATGCACATCGGCTCGTCATCGAAGATGCCGTCCACGAGCCCGGACGCCCCAGCGGCCGTCGGGTCCACGCTCACGTACATGAACGCGGCGATGTCGATGACCGACTACCTGATGTCGGGTCTCTTCGA
>JALRDW010000026.1 GCA_023262065.1 Acidimicrobiia bacterium
CGGGTTCGACCGCGACACCCTGCGCGAGGCCGGCATCGAGGAGGCGGGGGCACTCGCCTCGGTGACCTCGGGCGACAACTCGAACATCATGTCGGCCCGAGTCGCCCGGGAGACCTTCGGGGTCGAGCGGGTCGTCGCCCGCATCTACGACCCGCGACGCGCCGCGATCTACCAGCGGCTCGGCATCCCGACGGTCGCGACGGTGTCGTGGACCACCGACCAGGTCGTGCGTCGGCTCATCCCGTCCACCCAGCCGGTCGACTGGACCGACGGCTCCGGATCGATCCACCTCGTCGAGCGCGCGCTGCCCTCCCACTGGGCGGGGCAGCGCCTCGACCAACTCGAGGAGCCCGGGCGCTTCACGCTCGGCGCGGTGACACGCCTCGGCACCGCGCAGGTCGCCCGCTCCGACATCGTCGGGCAGGACGGCGACATCCTGCACCTCGTCGTCTCGACCGACGCGCTCGCCGCGTTGCAGGCGCGCCTCGAGGAGCGTCCGCACCGCTGACCTGCGGCGATGGGGGGCGGACCTCGGCGCGACCCCGCCGTGATGGCACAGCGTGGCATCCTCGTCGGATGCCGAGCCGGCCCCGACTCCCCATGCAGATCGCGGCGCTCGTCGGCGCGCTGACGGTCGCAGCCTGCGGCGGCCGCGGCGACTCGGCCCGGGACGCGACGACGACCACCCGTGGTCCGGGGTCGGTGACCCTCTCGGCCGGCCCGGTCACCGTCGAGCGCACCGCGGCCGCCGGCGAGGCGGATCCCGCCGACGTGGAGGCTCTCCTCGCAGCCGGCGCGGCCTACGTGCGCGCCGCCTCGCTCGACCCGATGGCCGGTCGGGGTGCCTCCCTGCGCAACCTCGTCACGCCCGAGGCCGCGTCCCGGACCACGGGTCCGGGCGCCGAGGCGCTCACCGACGCCGGGCTCGGACGCATCGAGGACGTGCGCGTCACCGCCGCCCCGGCACCGATCACGATCCTCACGGATGCGAACGGAGCGGCGGTGCTCGGCGCGGTGACCATCGACGTGACGATCAGCGGTGATGCGGCGAAGGGACCGGTGACGGTGCGTCGCATCGGCGAACTCGCGTTCACCCGGGTCGGCGCCACGTGGTTGCTGGACTCGTGGCGCCTCAGCGTGACCCGCGACGGACGGGGGATCCCGACCGGCGCCCCCCCGTCCACGACCACGGAGGCACCGTGATGGTGCGCCGTCGCCGCCTGGTCGGCGCGCTCCTCGCCGCACCGCTCGTGCTCGCGCTCGCACTCGGCGGTCTGGTGACCTGGTGGCTGCGCGCCGGGACACTGCCGCTCGCGAGCGGAGCGACCTGGATGACCGTGCAGAAGACGGCGACCGCGGACGCCACCCCCCGACCCGGCGCGCCGGTGTTCCTGCTCGCGGTGGGCACCGATGCGCGCACCGGCGAGACCGTGGCCCGAGGTGATGCGATCCACGTCATCGGTGTGAACCCGACGACGGGGCAGGGCACGATCCTCGACATCCCGCGGGACACGGGGGCCGCGATCCCCGGACGCGGCACCGACAAGATCAACGCCGCGATGTCGGCGGGCGGCGCGGACCTGCTGGCCCGGACGGTGTCGAACCTCGTCGGGGTCCCGATCTCGTACGTCATCACGACAGACTTCGACGGGTTCATCGGCATGGTCGACGGACTCGGGGGCGTGACCGTGAACGTGACCCGCCGCAGCGTCGACTCGTTCAGCGGCGCGAACTTCGAGGTCGGCCCGGTGCGCATGAACGGCACGCAGGCGCTCGCCTTCAACCGCAACCGCCACAGCTTCCCGACCGGTGACCTGCAGCGCAGCGAGAACCAGGGGTACTTCATCCTCCAGGCACTCGCCCAGCTCCGGGCCCAGGACCCGGGACCGGGCGCGACCCTCGCCCTCCTCGGCAACCTCGGTCGGCACGCCCGGTTGGTGAACCTCGGCTGGGCCGACGCGTACCGACTCGGTCGGCTCGGGCTGTCCCTCGACCCGGCGAACGTCGAGAACGTGCTCATCCCGGTCGGGAGCGGCGTGGGATCCCGGCTCCAGGTGCAGCCGAGCGCTGGCGCGCTGTTCGCGGATTTCCGCGACGACGCGATCCTGCAGAGCCGCTGACCTCGACCACCGGACCCCGGCGTCGGGAGTCGGGAGTCGGTGGGTACCCTCGACCCGTGACCCACGATCCCGACGCCGGCGCGACGATCGACGCGCTCGCGCTCGACCCGGACCGGGCCGGGCGGATCGTGTTCGACGCCCGGATCCCCGCCCGCCCCGGCCGGACCGCCACGCTCGGCGCACCCCTCGGCGCCCCGCTCGCCGAGCGCGTCGCCGCCCGGGGGATCGCTGGGCTCTGGAGCCACCAGGCCGCTGCGATCGACGCGCTCCGCGCCGGTGAGCACACTGTGGTCGCCACCGGCACCGCCTCCGGCAAGAGCCTCTGCTACCAGCTCCCGATCCTCGACGCGGTCGGCGAGGGGGCGACGGGCACCGCGCTCCTGCTGTTCCCGACGAAGGCGCTCGCCCAGGACCAGCTCCGCTCGATGCGATCGTGGCTGGTCCCCGGGGTGCGCGCCGTGACCTACGACGGCGACACCCCGCCGGAGGACCGGGTCTGGGCCCGCCGGAACGCGAACGTCGTGCTCACGAACCCCGAGATGCTCCACCTCGGGATCCTGCCGTCGCACGACCGCTGGGCGACCTTCCTCATGCGCCTCGAGTACGTCGTGGTGGACGAGCTCCACTCCCTGCGCGGCATCTTCGGCAGCCACGTGGCCCTCGTGCTGCGCCGCCTCCGCCGGCTGTGCGCACGCTACGGCGCCGATCCGACGTTCTGTTTCGCGAGCGCCACGATCGGCAACCCGGAGGAGCTCGCGAGCGCCCTGCTGGGCGCGCCGGTCACCGCGATCACCGAGGACGGGGCACCGGCCGCGGCCCGGCGGTTCGTGTTCTGGCAGCGACCCCTGCTCGATGAGGCGCTCGGCACCCGAGCCTCGGCGAACCAGGAGACCGCGGACCTGCTCGCCGCGTTCGTCGCCGACGGACACCCGACGCTCGCGTTCACCCGCAGCCGTCGGGGCGCCGAGCTCGTCGCTGCGGCGGCCCGCCGCACACTCGAACGCACGGACCCGGCCCGAGCCGAGCGGGTCGCGGCCTACCGTGCCGGGTACCGGGCCGATGAACGTCGGGAGATCGAGGCCGCACTCAGCGAGGGCTCGCTCCTCGGGGTCGCCGCGACGAACGCGCTCGAACTCGGCATCGACGTGGGCGGACTCGATGCGGTCGTGCTGAACGGGTTCCCGGGCACCCTCGCGTCGCTGCGGCAGCAGGCCGGACGGGCCGGGCGTTCCGGGCGCTCGGCCGCGGCGGTGCTCGTGGCCGGCGACGACCAGCTCGACCAGTGGTACGCCGCGCACCCCGAGCAGCTGCTCGAGCGGCGGGCCGAGGCCGCGGTCGTGAACCCCGACAACCCGTTCGTGCTCCGCCCCCACGTCGCATGCGCGGCGAACGAGCTGCCCCTGCGGCCCGAGGACGAGGAGTGGTTCGGGCCGAACCTCGACGACGCGGTCCGCGAGCTCGTACTCGCCGACCTGCTCAAGCCTCGGGACGGTCGCATGTTCTGGGCCGGTCGGACGCCACCCGCCCCGGCGGTGGGACTGCGGACCGGCACGAGCGAGGAGTACGCGCTCCTCACCGAGGACGACGGGACGGGTCATCGGCTCATCGGCACGGTCGACGGCGCGCGGGTGCACAACGTCGCCCACGAGGGTGCGATCTACCTCCACCGGGGCCGTCAGTTCCGAGTGGAACGCCTCGACGAGGTGGACCACGCCGCGTGGCTCGAACCCGCCGACGACCTCGACGAGTACACCCAACCGCGCGAGGAGACCGACATCGCGATCGCAGCCACCGAGCGCAGCGCACCGTGCGGGATCGGCACGGCCCACCTGGGACGGGTCGTCGTGTCGAACCGGGTGATCGCGTACCAACGGCGCCGCATCGGGAGCGGGGAGTCGCTCGGGGTCGTCGACCTCGACCTCGCACCCCGCGAGCTCGACACCCGGGCGTGCTGGTACACGGTCCCGGCGGCGTCCCTCGTCGCGGCCGGGGTCGACCCGTCCCGCATCACCGGCGCGGTCCACGCCGCCGAGCACGCGCTCATCGGGCTGCTGCCGCTCTTCACGATCTGCGACCGGTGGGATGTGGGCGGGGTGTCGATGGCCCTGCACCCGGAGACCGGGGATCCCACGATCTTCATCTACGACGGCTACCCGGGCGGGGCGGGGATCGCCGAGCTCGCGTTCGCGGAGCTGGCGCGCCACATCGCTGAGACCCTGGACCTCGTGCGGCGGTGCGCGTGCGATGACGGGTGTCCCTCCTGCGTGCAGTCCCCGAAGTGCGGGAACTGGAACGAGTACCTCGACAAGGCGGCGGCCATCACCCTCCTCGATCTCCTCGCCGACTGATCACCACTCGAGGCGGACCTGCGCCGACGCGACCGCACCGGCACGCGCGACACGCACCTCGAGGCGGTCCCCCACCGCGACGATGGCGGTCACGGTGGCGCCGTTGCGGCGGGCGAGGGTCCGGGCGCGGACGCGCGCGGTGACCGGGTCGAGGCCGCGTACCCGATCGGCCGCGACCGAGGTGACGACGGACTCGGCCACCGTGGTGGCGCGCGCGAGGTCGGCCACGGTCGTCCCGGCCCGGCCGGCGGCGATCGCCGTCGCACCGGCCACCACGACGGCGACCATCAGCAGCACCGTCGCGCTGCCCCGATCGGCGTGCGCCCTCACCCCTCGACCCGCACCACGGTGGTCGCCCGCAGCTCCGGATCGGGCAGGACCGGGCCGACGACCGGCAGATCCGTGCGGCTGCGTGCCGTGACCGTGACCCGCAGCAACCCGCCGACCTCGGGGCGTCCGCCGAGCGTCGTGCGCGTCCCGGGCACGGCGGCGCGGGCGGCGACGGCGGCCTCGGCCGCGGCTTGGTCGGGATCGGCGAGCGCCGCGGTCCGGGCGGCCACGTGCAGCGCCTGCTCGAGGCGGATCCGGTGGCGGACGACGACCACCACCTGGAGCGCACCGAGCAGGACGGTGAGGACGAGGGGCAGGACGAGGACGAACTCGACCGTCGACTGGCCGTCGCGACCCACGGCACGACGACCGGTCACCCCGCCCGCACGGGGCCGACCCGGAACCACGGACACCGTCGGTTACCCGGGCAGGAGGCGGCCGACGACCATGTCGAAGAGCTGGGTGATACCGCCGCTCTTCGAGGCCCAGGTGAGCAGCAGGGTGGCGATCGCCGCCGAGCCGAGGATGACGAGCGCGTACTCGGCCGTGGTCTGACCGGTCTCGCGAGCGGGCCGCGGGACGCGGCGCGGCGTGGCACGCCACGCGGTGGGCGCAGCGGGCGGCGTGGTGGAACGGGTGGTGGACATCGGACCTCCCCGAGGTCGGTGGGATCGAGCGGTCGGCGCGGGCCGACACCGGTGGTCGGTCAGCGACCGGCGAGGACCCCGAGGACGACGGGGACGACGGTGAGCAGCACGAACGCGGGCAGCACCGTGAGCACGAGCGGGAACAGCAGCCGCACCGGGACGGCGCGCGCCCGGACCTCGGCCCGTCGGCGCGCGTCGTCCCGGGCCGCCGCCGCGAGTCGGGCCAGCGTCGGTGCGAGTGCGCCACCGTCGCGGGACGCGGTCACGAGTGCGCCGAGCAGCGGCGCGAGGGCCGGCACATCGACGCTCACCACGGCGCAGGCCTCCGCGAACCCCTGACCCCGCGCCGGCGCGGTGACGATGCGCTCGCACGGGGCGCACAGCGATCCGGGTGCCCACGGTAGGACGCGACCGAGCGCGAGGGCCGGGCTCGCCCCCGCCCCGACCGCCACCGCGACGAGATCGAGCAGGAGCGGGACGTCGTCGACCACCCGGGCCTGCGCGGTCCGCTCGGCCCGATGGCGCGCTGGGGCGGCGATGACGCGGAGGACCGGTCGGTCGCACCACCGGCGGCTCATCGGGCACCGACCACGATGCGCTGCATCCACCACGCGCCGAGCGCGTCGAGCCCGAGCCCCGCGGCGAGGCAGATCCGTCCGGCCCACGAGCCGGTGAGGTGTGCCAGGTGGTCGGGTGCTGCGATCCCGCCCAGAGCGACGAACGCGACCGGGGCACCCACGATGACGAGCGCGGACAGGCGGGCCTGGGTCGCCAGCGCAGCCGCCTCGTCGGCGACGGCCTCCCGTGCTGCGAGCGCCGACGCGAGACCCTCGAGCGGCGCCGCCGCCGCACCACCCTCGAGGTGGACGACGGCGAGCGCGCCGGCCGCGGCGCGGGTCGCGGGATCGCCGCACTCCTCGGCCCAGGCCCCGAGGGCCTCGACGAGCGGGACGCCGTGGTCGAGTCGCGCCCGCAGGACTGCGACCTCGGCGGCGAGCGGCTCCGGGATGGGCGCGGTCCGCAGCGCGAGCGCCGGTCCGGCACCGGCGCGCAGCGCGCGGGCGATCCCGTGGACGAACTCGGGCACCGCGTTGCGCCGGGCCCGGGCGCGCCGGCTCCGGGCCATGCGCGCGGCGACGGGGCCGAGTGCGACCGAGCCGACGAGCGCGAGGACCACTCCCGGTGGTCCGGCGAGCCACCCGACCACGAGTGCGACGCCGGTGAGGATCGCCCACCACGCGAGCCCCCACCCGACCGACCGCCCGGGGGCGATGGACGCAACGACCGGGTCGAGACGCGCCTCGAGGGCGGCGGGCACCAGGGACCGCGCCGGCCCGAGCCGCGCGGCCCGGTCCCGAGTCGGGCCCACTGCGGCGCGGTGCCAGCACCAGAGCGCACCGATCGCCGCGAGTGCACCGACCATCAGTCGACCCCGCCGAGGACGGGTCGCCGTGACGGACCCTCCACCCGCCCGCGCCGGACGCTCCAGCGCTCCACGACGCCGAGCCGGGAACCCGGGGGCGTGACCTCGGCGATCCGGGTGATGCGCCGGGCTCCCCCGGTCGCTCGGCCGACCACCACGACGAGGTCGACTGCGGCGGCGATCTGGGTCCTCACCGCAGCGAGTGGCAGGTCGCCCCCACCGAGGACGGCGAGGCTCTCGAGGCGGTGGAGCGCCTCGACCGCACCGTTCGCGTGCAGCGTGGTCGCCGACCCCGCATGGCCGGTGTTGAGGGCCTGGAGCATGTCGACCGCCTCGGCCCCGCGCACCTCGCCGACGACCAACCGGTCGGGCCGCATCCGCAGCGCGGTGCGGACGAGATCCCGCACGCTCACCCCGCCCGCCCCCTCGGCGTTCGGTGGTCGCGCCTCGAGTCGGATGACGTGGTCACCCGGCAGGCGCAGTTCGGCCGTCTCCTCGATCGTCACGACACGGGTCGTCGGACCGAACCACCCGCCGATCGCGTTGAGCAGCGTGGTCTTCCCCGCACCCGTGCCCCCGGCCACCACGACGTTGGCCCCGGCCTCCACCGCACCGCGCAGGAGTCGTTCACCGTCGGCATCGATCCCGAACGCCGAGCAGGGCACGGGCCGTGCGCCGAACCGCCGGATCGTGACGCACGGTCCGTCGAGCGCGATCGGTGGGATGACCGCATGGAGGCGGGCGCCGTCCGGGAGACGGGCATCGACCATCGGGACCGCACGGTCGATCCGGAGCCCGAGCGGGGTCACGATCCGCTCGACGATCCGCAGCACCTCCTCGGCATCGATCCGCAGGTCGGTGCGGTGCAGCCGGCCGGCACGCTCCACCCAGCACCCGCCGCCTCCGTTCACCATGACCTCGGTGACGGACGGGTCGGCGAGGAACTCCTCGAGCGGCCCGAGGCCCGTCAGGTCGGCGAGCACCCGCGCCGCGAGCGCCGCGCCCTCGACATCACCGAGCAGCGGGAACTCGTCGCGCACGAGGTCCGCCAGGTGGTCGGCCAGCGGAGTGCCGGCGGGCGGCGGGGCGAGCGCGACCCGCGCCCGCACCCGCCGCAGCGCATCCGCCGGACCGAGGACTGCCGTCATGGCCGCGTCCCCGCGGCCAGCAGCCCGACCTGGGCGAGCGCGTCGCGGGCGCCGCGCTCGAGGGGCTCCGGCAGGCGGGTCGGCAGCACCCCGGCGTCGACCGCGCGGGCGATCGTGTCGCGCACCGGGATGCGCGCCACCACGGGGCGTCCGAGCACATCGGCCACCTCGCGGGTCCCGAGCGCCCGCCCCGGCTCCTCCACCAGCACGATCCCGGCCGCTCGGCGGGTGGCCTCCAGCCGCACCGCACGCCGGAGCGCGAGGTAGCACGGGCGCACGACGACGAGGCTGACGGCGGCCGCCTCGAGGAGGGGACCCGCGTCGGCCCGGGCGAGCGTGCCGAGGTCGGCGACGGTCGGCGGGCCGTCGGCCAGCGCGGTCGCGAGGGCCGACCCCGATCCGCGCGCCGGTCGGCGCTCCGGAGCGGTGGCGCCACCGAGGGGCAGCAGAGCGAGGTCCGGCACCACCGTGACCGCGAGGCGGTCGAGCACCTCCGCGGGAGCACCCGGGCCGGTGGCGAGCCAGTCGGCGAGGCCGGTCTCCGGATCGGTGCCGAGTCCCAGGACGGCCGGCTGGTCACCGGCGAGGTCGACGAGGCGGGTCGGGGCCGTGCGGGCGAGCACGAGCGAGCAGGCGGCGGCGACCACGGAGGTCCCGGATCCGCCCTTGGGCGACCAGATGGCGAGGAGCGACATCGGCGCTCTCCCTTCGCTGCGGGGGGCACGGCGCGGCGGGCGCACCGAGCGGACTCCGGGGAAGGGAGGAGGAAGGCGGCGGCACCGTAGACCCGCCGCAGGGAGCGGTCAAGGGCCGCGCCGGGAATTCCGGCGTCGGCTCTAACCTTGCGGCGCATGGCCGGCGCCGCGTTCTTCGATCTGGACAAGACGATCATCGCCAAGTCGTCGGTGCTCGCGTTCGGCAAGCCCTTCTACCGCGAGGGGCTCCTGTCGCGATCGGCGATCGTCAAGAGCATCTACGCGCAGGTGGTCTTCATGCTCGTCGGGGCCGACGAGGAGAAGATGGAGAAGATCCGCGAGTCGATGCTCTCGCTCACCAAGGGCTGGAACCAGGAGCACATCGCCTCCATCGTGCGCGAGACGCTCGATGACATCATCTCGCCGATCGTGTTCGCCGAGGCGCTCGAACTGTTCGCCGAGCACCACGCGGCCGGGCGGCGGGTGATCATCGTGTCCTCCTCCCCGGCCGAGGTCGTCGAACCGCTCGCGGAGTACCTCGGGGCCGACGAGGCGATCGCGACCCGCGCCCGGGTCGACGAGGCGGGGAACTACAGCGGCGAACTCGCGTTCTACGCGTACGGGCCGCACAAGGCGGAGGCGATCATCGAGGTCGCGGCCCGGGACGGGCTCGACCTCGCCGACTGCTACGCGTACTCGGACTCGATCACCGATCTGCCGATGCTCGACCTCGTCGGCCATCCGGTGCCCGTGAACGCCGACCGTGAACTGGCCCGGGTCTCGAAGGAGCGGGGCTGGGAGGTCCGGACCTTCCAACGTCCCGTGCGCCTGCGCGATCGACTGCCGAACCCGCCGCGGACCCCGACCCTCGCGGCGGTGGGCGTGCTCGCGGTCGGTGCCGTCGGCGCAGCCGGATTCGCCCTCTGGCGGCGCGGCGTCGGCGCGCGCGCGTGAGCCTCGCCCACCTCCCCACGCCGCTGGAACGTGCGGGTCGACTCGGCGAGCACCTCGGGATCGACGACCTCTGGGTCAAGCGGGACGACCTCACCGGCCTCGCCCTCGGCGGCAACAAGGCCCGCAAGCTCGAACTCCTGCTGGCCGACGCGCTCGCGCAGGGGGCCGACACGCTCGTGACCGGTGGCGGGCCGCAGTCGAACCACGCGCGGATCACCGCGGCCGCGGCGGCGACGGCCGGGCTCGGGTGCCACCTCGCGCTCGCCGGACCGCGCCCGGCCCACACCGACGGCAACCTCCTGCTCGACCATCTCCTCGGCGCGACGCTCCACTTCGACGGCGCGATCGACTACTACGACATCGAGCGCGACATCGAGCAGGTGGCGGAACGTCTCGCGGCGGCCGGACGACGACCGTACGCGATCCCCGTGGGCGGCGCGTCGGTGATCGGGGCCGCGGCCTACGCGCTCGCGGTCGACGAGGTCGCGACCCAACTCGCGACGCTCGACGCCGCACCGTTCGACTGGATCGTCGTGGCCGACGGGTCGGGGGGCACCCAGGCCGGTCTCCTCGCCGGACTCGGCACGACGAGGACGCGGGTGCTCGGCGTGGACGTCGGCACCCGCCCCGACCTCGACACCGCGGTGCCCGCGCTCGCGCACGCGACGGCCGATCACCTCGGGCGCCCGACGGATCTCGGGCCGACGATCGTCGACCACGACCACGTCGGACGCGCCTACGGGTGGGCGACGGAGGGCGCGGTGGATGCGATGCGCGCCGCTGCACGCACCGAGGGGTTGATCCTCGATCCCGTGTACAGCGCGAAGGCCATGCACGCGCTCACGACCCACGCCCGGGAGGGCTCGGTGACGGGTCGGGTGCTGTTCTGGCACACCGGCGGCGCGCCGGCGATGTTCGCGCAGGAGTTCGAGCGACCGCTCACGCGTTGATCAGCGACCACCCCGGGCGGCCCGGACGACCACGGCCCCGAGGATCCCGGCGACGACCACGCCGACCACGCCGAGCGCCTTGCGCACGGTCGGGTCAGCCCCGCTCGGACCGGAACCGCTCCGTCAGCTCGATCTGCGAGCGCACCCCGAGCTTGCGGAACACCGAGGAGAGGTGGCCCCGAACCGTCGACTCCGAGACGTACAGCTCGGAGGCCATCGTGCGGACCCGCTGACCGTCGACGAGCCGGGAGAGCACCTCGAGCTCCCGATCGGTGAGCTCCGGGAACCGCTCGGCGGTCACGAGCGTGGCCCGCCGCGCGTCCGTGCAGGCCAGCAGGTACGCCGCGGTGTCCTCGGGACCGGTCACCGCGCGCAGGTCGGCCCGGTGCGGGGCCCAGGTGCCGTCGTCCTGCAGGAGGCGGACCCCGATGCTGATGTGGTCCGGTGCGCGCTCGGCGCTGAGCGCCTCGATGCCCTCGACGATCGCCGGCACGTCGCCGGGGTGCACGAGCAGGAGCGCGGACACGCCGATGATCGCCTCGCTCGACACGCCACTCGTCGTGGCCCCGCGGTCGGCGAGCACGATGTGACCGGCCCGGTCGAAGATGAGCACCGCGCGCACGGGCCCGGTCGCGGTGGGCACCGCCGGAGCGTCGAGCACCCGGTCGGGCGCGGCGAGCACGAGGGCGGCCACACGGGCTCCGTCCTCGGCCCGGGCGGCGCCGAACACGACGCCGAGCAGCACCGCGCCGTCGGCACGACGCACGCGCACCGGCTCGGCCGGTGCGAGCGGCGACTCCGACGCCACGCGCTCGATCAGCGAGGCCAGACGAGCGCGGTCCTGGGGGTGCACGAGGTCGGTGATGCCGCGTCGGGGGACGCGGGTGGATCCGAGGCCGAGCACGCGGGACAGCGCGCCGTTCGCCGTGAGCACGACACCGTTCGGATCGAGGACGGCCACCGGGACGCCGTCACCGTCGAGCGCGGTCGCGTAGCGGTGCACGAGTCGCAGCAGTGCCGCGTTGCGCTCGGAGGTGAGGTTCGGCAGGTTCGAAGTGCCGGATCGGGGTACTTCGTTGGATGCCATACCTGCGTAGTTACCCCCGCCCCAACGATTCGTGGGAAACGTGGAGCGGATTTTCGGCCGAAACGCGCGGGAATGTGTCCTTAGTCCCGAATCCACCGATCGAGCGGCATCGCCGGTTACCGACGGGTAGCGAGTGCGATCCGGGCCTGGGCCCACGGATCCCGTCGCGCGCAACCGCCTGCCGGAGGACCCGGCGACGTGGGCGCGCCGGCCATGACGGTACGCGGGTGACGGTCCCGCAGCGACGGTCCGAACGCGCCGGGGGCGCGGCGGTCAGACCGCGAGGAGGTCGCGGGCGCCGGTGTCGGCGGACGGGTGCCGCAGCTTCGACATCGCCCGCGCCTCGATCTGGCGGATCCGCTCCCGGGTGAGGTTGAAGTGCTCCCCCACCTCCTCGAGGGTCCGCGGCTCGCCGCGGTCGAGACCGAACCGGAGCTGGAGGATCTGCTTCTCGCGCTCGTCGAGCGGGGAGAGCAGCTTCTCGATCTCCTCCGGGAGCAGTGCGGTCGCCGCGACCTCGAAGGGCGACTCCGCCGAACGGTCCTCGACGATGTCGCCGAGCTCGGCGTCGCCGTCCTCGCGCAGCGGCTCGGAGAGCGAGAGGGGCTCGGCCGCGAAGCGCAGGGCCTCGGTGACCTTGTCCTCGGGCATCTCCACCTCGGCCGCGAGTTCGGCGAGGGTGGCCGGGCGACCGAGCTTGAGCTCGAGGCGCGAGCGCGCCTTCTGGAGCCGGGCGAGGGTGTCGCCGGCGTGGACGGGCAGGCGGATGGTGCGACCGGTGTTCGCGATGCCGCGGGTGATCGCCTGACGGATCCACCAGGTCGCGTAGGTCGAGAACTTGAAGCCCTTGCGCCAGTCGAACTTCTCGACCGCGTGCATCAGGCCGAGGTTGCCCTCCTGGATGAGGTCGAGGAGCGGCAGGCCCGACGCCTGGTACTTCTTCGCGATCGAGACCACGAGC
Source organism: Acidimicrobiia bacterium (assembly GCA_023262065.1). Classification (GTDB taxonomy): domain Bacteria; phylum Actinomycetota; class Acidimicrobiia; order IMCC26256; family IMCC26256; genus IMCC26256. Next base: position 12,664 of record JALRDW010000026.1, read on the forward strand.
CGGAGGTTCGACTGCACGAACGCCCGCTGGGCGTCGTCGCCCTCCCGGCCGACCCGGCGCAGCTCCCGACGCTTCGCCGGCGTCAGCTGCTTGCCCCCGCCGGCGAGCACCGCCCGGGCCTCGTTGCCGGCCTCGATCTGCTGCGCGAGCCGGACCTCGTCCTCCTTGGTCAGCAACGCGTACTGACCGATGTCGGAGAGGTACAGCCGGACGAGGTCTTCCTCGTCCCGGTCCACCCGATCCTTCGCCACGTTCGCCC
>JALRDW010000042.1 GCA_023262065.1 Acidimicrobiia bacterium
TCCTCGTCCGGCAGGGCGCGGTGTGGGTCTCGACGTTCCACCCGGAGATCGCCGGCGATCTCCGCATCCACCAGGCGTTCCTCCAGGAGGTGGCGGCGTGAGCGGCCATTCGAAGTGGCATTCCATCAAGCACAAGAAGGGGGCGGCCGACGCCGCCCGCGGCAAGCTCTTCGCCCGGCTGTGCCGGGAGGTCGAGGTCGCGGCCCGCACCGGTGGCGGGGACCCCGACGCCAACGCCACCCTGCGCACCAAGATCCAGAAGGCGCGGGACGCCTCGGTGCCCAAGGACAACATCGAGAACGCGATCAAGCGCGGGACCGGTGAGCTCGAGGGCGTGCAGTACGAGCAGCTCAACTACGAGGGCTACGCGCCGAACGGGGTCGCGGTCTACGTGGAGTGCCTCTCCGACAACCGGAACCGCACCGGGTCCGAGATCAAGAACATCTTCTCGCGCAACGGCGGCTCGCTCGCCGAGCCCGGCGCGGTCTCCTGGCAGTTCGAGCGCAAGGGTGTGATCATCACCGGGGCCGGGGCGAGTGAGGACGACGTGATGCTCGTGGCGCTCGACGCGGGGGCTGAGGACATCGCGGAGCAGGGTGGGGCGTTCACGATCACCACGGCCCCGAGCGACGTGCCGTCGATCCGGGCCGCCCTCGAGGAGGCCGGCGTGCCGATCGAGAGCGCCGACACGACGATGGTCGCCTCGACCTCGATCGAACTGGCCGACGAGGGGAGCGCCAAGCAGGTGCTCCGGGTCATCGACGCGCTCGAGGACCACGACGACGTGCAGGGCGTCTACGCGAACTTCGACATCCCGGAGACGGTGCTCGAGGCGGTGATGGGCTGATGCCGCAGGTGGGCGACACCGCACCCGACTTCACGCTCCCCGGCATCCTCGCGGGCGAGCGCCGTGACTACCGCTTGTCCGAGTTCCGGGGCCGCAAGGTCGTGCTCGCGTTCTACCCGGGCGACAACACCCCCGGGTGCACGAAGCAGCTCTGCTCGTACCGGGACGCGTTCGACGACCTCGCCGCGCTCGACGCCGTCGTGCTCGGCATCTCCCGACAGGACATCGACAGCCACGAGGGCTTCGCAGGCAAACACGGCTTCGCGTTCCCGCTGCTCACCGACGAGGGGCAGCGCGTGGCCAAGGAGTACGGGTGCAACGGGCCGTTGGGCATCAAGCGCTCCGTGTTCATCCTCGACCGCGACGGCATCGTGCGGTACCGCCACGTCGCAGCCCTCGTCGGCGTGACCTTCAAGGGCCCGGAGGTCCTCGCCGGGGTGCTCGCCGGGATCGACTGAGGACCCGCCCGGTCGGCGCGTCCGGGCGGTCCCCGGTCGGACCGGCCGGGCGTCGTAGGATCGAACCCATGTTCGATCCGGACGGGCCCGTGCTCGGCATCGACCCCGGGGTGTCCCGGTGCGGGTACGGCCTCGTCCTGCGCGCCGGGGGCGGCCGCTTCCGGGCCGTCTCCTACGGGGTCATCACCACGCGGCCGGCCGATCCGATGCCCGAGCGGCTCGTGACCGTGGCCACCGAGCTCGAGGCGCTCGTGGCCGAGCACCGTCCGTCGGCGATGGCGGTGGAGCGGGTGCTGTTCCAGTCGAACGCCCGCACCGCCATGTCGGTGGGGCAGGCGAACGGCCTCGCCCAGGTCGCCGCAGCCCGGGCCGGGGTCCCGGTCGTGGAGTACAGCCCGAACGAGGTGAAGCTGGCGGTGACCGGGCACGGGGCGGCGGGCAAGGCCCAGGTGCAGGAGATGGTGGCCCGCCTGCTCGGACTCGCCGAGGTCCCGCGTCCCCCGGACGCGGCCGACGCGCTGGCCCTCGCGCTCACCCACTCCTGGTCGGGCCGCCTCGCTGCGCAGGGTGCGACGGGCTCGGCGTCGGCGGCGCCGGGTCTCACGCGGGCCGTCGAGGCCGCCATCGCCCGGGACGACACGCGCCGCACACGACGGACGGGGAGCGAGGTCGCGTGATCGGGGCCGGTCGATGATCGGATCGGTGCGGGGCACGGTGCTCGAGCGCACGCCGACCGGGGAGGTGCTCGTCGAGGTCGGGGGCGTGGGGTACCGCGTCCTCGTGCCGAGCGGCACGCTCGCGGTCGCCGAGCCCGGGACCGCCACGTTCCTCGTGACGCACCTCCACGTGCGGGACGACGCCATGGTGCTCTACGGCTTCGCGTCGCGTGCCGAGCGGGACACGTTCGAGGTCCTCATCGCAACGACCGGGGTGGGTCCGAAACTCGCGCTCGCGATGCTGTCGGCCCACTCGCCGAACTCGTTGCGGCGCGCCGTGGCCGAGGGCGACCTCGATGCGCTCTGCCTCGTGCCGGGCGTCGGGAAGCGCACGGCCCAGCGGCTGCTCGTCGACCTCCGGTCCCGCCTCGACCTGCCCGACCTCGATGTCGACCCGGTGGCGGGCGACCACGCCGGGGCCCGGGCCGAGACGCGGGCCGCGCTCGCCGAGCTCGGGTACGGCACCGAGGAGATCCGGGCGGCGCTCGCCGACGTGACCGCGGACGCCCCGGTCGAGGAGCAGTTGCGGCGGGCGTTGCAGCGGCTCGCGGTGCGGGCATGAGGGAGGAGCTGCTGCGCCCGGGGGCCGACGCGGTCGAGGCCGCGGAGGAGACGACGCTGCGACCGCGTCGGCTCGACGAGTTCGTCGGGCAGCCGCGGCTCGTCGAGCACCTCGAGATCGTGCTGGCGGCGGCTCGCGGGCGTGGGCAGGCGGCGGACCACATCCTCTTCGCAGGGCCGCCGGGCCTCGGCAAGACGAGCCTCGCCGGCATCATCGCGGCCGAGATGGAGGCGGGGCTGCGCATCACGAGCGGACCTGCCCTCGAGCGGGCCGGCGACCTCGCGGCGATCCTCACGAACCTCGAGGACGGGGAGGTGCTCTTCGTCGACGAGATCCACCGACTCCCGCGTGCGGTCGAGGAGGTCCTGTACCCGGCGATGGAGGACTTCCAGCTCGACATCGTCATCGGGAAGGGTCCGAGCGCCCGCTCCATCCGGCTCGACCTCCCGCGATTCACCCTGGTGGGCGCGACCACGCGCACGGGGCTCGTCACCGGTCCGCTGCGGGATCGGTTCGGCTTCGTCGGCCGTCTCGACTACTACGAGACCGCCGACCTCGTGTCGATCGTCGAGCGCGCCGGGCGCATCCTCGGGGTACCGCTCGACGCCGCCGGGGCGACCGAGATCGCCCGCCGCTCCCGCGGGACGCCACGGATCGCGAACCGTCTCCTCAAGCGGGTGCGGGACTTCGCCGAGGTGCGGGCCGACGGCACGGTGGATGCGGCGACGGCCCGGGACGCCCTCGCGCTGTTCGAGGTGGACGAACTCGGGCTCGACAAGGTCGACCGGGCGATCCTCCGTGCCCTCTGCGTCACCTTCGCCGGTCGGCCGGTGGGGCTCAGCACCCTCGCGGCCACGGTCGGCGAGGAGGCCGACACGGTCGAGGACGTCTACGAGCCGTTCCTGCTCCAGCAGGGGCTGCTCCACCGCACGCCGCGCGGCCGAGTGGCCACGTCGGCCGGGTACGCCCACCTCGGCGTGGATGCGCCCGAGGGCGCGGACGTCGGCACGATCCCGGGTCCCGGGGACGCCTGACGGTCGCGAGTCGCGGCGCGCCACCGGACGCCGTGCGGCCACGGGCTATCGTCACGCCGGCCCGCAGCACCGTCAGGGTGGCGGTGGGGGCGAGGGACCATCCGTGATCATCTTCCTCTACTTCGGCGTCCTCATCGTCGGGTTCTACTTCCTGCTCGTGCGACCGCAGCGCCGGCAGATGGCGGCGCGTCGGGCACTCGTGGCCGCGATCCGGGTCGGCGACGAGGTCGTCACCGCCGGTGGTATCCACGGCCGGGTCGCGACCGACGAGGGCGACGTCATCGGACTCGAGATCGCTCCGGGGGTCGTCATCCGCATCGCCCGCGGTGCCATCTCGGCCCGACCGACCCCGCCCGACGCCCCCGAGGCGCCCGAGGCACTCGAGGCGCCGGCGACCGGCGACGAGGGTGACGCCGCAGCGCCGGCGGACGGCGACGCCTGATGTCGGTCCGGCGGGCGCTCACCTACCTCATCGCGTCGTTGGTGGTCGTCGTCGGCTCGTTCGCCGCAACGCTCACCCTCACCGACAAGCGGCCGGTCCTCGGCCTCGACCTCCAGGGTGGCATCTCGGTGACGCTCGCTCCGGTCGGGGACCCGAAGCCGGAGGCGATCGACAAGGCGGTCGAGATCATCCGCAACCGGGTCGACTCCCTCGGCGTGGCCGAACCCGAGATCAGTCGGCAGGGTGACCTCATCATCGTCGACCTGCCCGGCGTGCGCGACCGTGAGAAGGCCCAGCGACTCGTCGGCCGGACGGCGGAGCTGCGCTTCCGGACCGTGCTCCAGAACCTCCCACCGTACGAGCCGACGCCGCCGCCCACGACCGGGACGGGTGCGACGGGTGCGACCGGAGCGACGGGGACGACCACGACCTCGACCCCCGACGGCAGCCAGATCCCGAACACGCCGCCGGAGGAGGACACGGCCGGGGCCATCGTCGTGCTCCCGGGGCGGACCCCGCCCGGCGCACCGAACCGGTACCAGCTCGGGCCGACCCTCCTCACCGGCGAGGCGGTCTCGTCCGCCGACGGGACCTTCGAGAACGGTTCCTGGGGGGTCACGGTCAACTTCACGGGCAAGGGTGGGCAGGCCTTCGTCGACAAGGTCGCGGATCCCAACGTCGGCAAGCAGGTCGCGATCGTGCTCGACGGCGTCGTGCAGTCGGCCCCGGTCATCAACGCGGGCATCACCGCGGGGAACCCGGTCCGGATCTCCGGGGACTTCACCCAGCAGGAGGCCGAGGACCTCGCGCTCGTGCTGCGCTTCGGCGCGCTGCCCGTGCAGCTCAAGCAGGAGACCGTGGACAACGTCTCGCCGTCGTTGGGCCGGGACCAGCTGCGCGCCGGGATCGTCGCCGGGGTCGTCGGCCTCGCGCTCGTCGCGCTCTACATGATCCTGTTCTACCGGGTGCTCGGGCTCGTGGTCTGGCTCGGTCTCGCGATGACCGGCATGACCCTGTACACGATCATCTCCTGGCTCGGGTACTCCATCGGACTCACGCTCACCCTCGCCGGCGTCACCGGAGTCATCGTGTCGGTCGGTGTCACGGTGGACTCCTACGTCGTGTACTTCGAGCGACTCAAGGACGAGGTCCGTGCGGGTCGTACCGTCCGTTCCTCGGTGGACCGAGGCTTCCAGCGGTCCTTCCGCACCATCCTCGCTGCCGACCTGGTCTCGCTCATCGGTGCGTTCGTGCTGTGGTTGCTCGCCGTCGGTGCGGTCCGAGGCTTCGCGTTCTTCCTCGGGCTGTCCACCCTCCTCGACCTCATCGTCAGCTACTTCGTCATGCACCCGGTCGTCTCGCTCATGGCGCGACGCCGCGGCCTCGTCACCATGCGCGGGGTCGGGATCGGTGCGGGCCTCGACACCCCGGAGGTGGCAGCCTGATGCCGCACCCCGACGGACGCCGACACACGCTCGCGGACCTCTACCACGAGCGCACCGACTTCGACTTCCTGCACCGGATGTGGCGCTGGGCGCTCATCTCCGGCATCGCACTCGCGATCGGCCTCTCGGCCTTCCTCATCCGGGGCGGGCTCAACTTCGGCATCGACTTCACCGGGGGCACCGCGTTCCAGGTGTCGGTCGAGCGGGTGACCCCGAACGCGGGCGCGATCCGCGATGCCGTCGCGACGGCCGGGGTGCCCGAGGCCAAGATCGTCATCGTCGGCGGATCCACGGTGCGCGTGCAGACCCGGGACCTCACCCCCGAGGAGCAGCAGGCGGTGCGCGACGCCCTCGGCGAGTACGCGGGCGTGCGGGCCGCGACCGTGAGCGTGGCCGACGTGAGTCCGACCTGGGGTGACCAGGTGAGCGCCAAGGCCTGGCGGGCGCTCCTCGTGTTCTTCGTGGTCATCACCCTCTACCTGGCCATCCGGTTCGAGTTCAAGATGGCCATCGCCGCGATCGTCGCCGTGATGCACGACATCCTCATCACGGTCGGCATCTACGCGATCACCGGGTTCGAGGTCACGCCGGCCACGGTGGTCGCCTTCCTCACCATCCTCGGGTTCTCCCTCTACGACACCGTCGTCGTGTTCGACAAGATCAAGGAGAACGAGCCCTCGCTCGGCCAGATCAAGGGTGAGACGTACTCGGACATGGCGAACCGGTCGCTCAACCAGGTGCTCATGCGCTCGATCAACACGTCGTTCGTCGCGATCCTCCCGGTCGCGTCACTGCTCGTCGTCGGCGTGTGGATCATGGGTGCGATCACCCTGCGCGACTTCGGGCTGGCGCTCTTCGTCGGCCTGCTCTCGGGTGCCTACTCCTCGGTCTTCGTGGCCGCCCCGGTGCTGACCTGGTGGAAGGAGCGGGAGCCGCGCAACCGCAACCTCGCCGAACGGGCCGCCGCCCGTCCGCAGCGGGTCGCCGCGGTCCCGACCGGCGGTGACGTGAGCCTCGACTCGATCCCGGCGGCCACCGTGACGCCGAAGCCCCGCAAGCCCCGGAAGCGGCGCTGACGCTCCGCTCGCACCGGGAGCGGCTCCGCGTGGGAGACTGATCGGGCGTGAGCATCACCCAGCCCTCCCGGAGCGACGAGGTCCTCGAGCGTTCCCGGCTGCCCTGGCGCCGGCGGATGGTGGATGCCGAGCTGCTGCCACTCCTCCAGGCCTACCGAGCCCGGCACCCGAAGGCGTCGACCGACCGGATCGAGACGGCCTTCGAGGTCGCCCGCGAGGCCCACGTGCACCAGGTCCGGCGCTCGGGGGAGCCCTACATCTCCCACCCGGTGGCGGTGGCCACGATCGTCGCCGACCTCGGGCTCGATGACGAGACGATCGCGGCCGCGCTGCTCCACGACGCCGTCGAGGACACGCACGTGACCCGGGACGAGGTCGAGCGGCGCTTCGGCACCGAGATCGCGAGCATGGTCGAGGGCGTCACGAAGCTCGACCGCATCAAGTTCGACTCCCGGGAGGCCCAGCAGGCCGCCACCCTGCGCAAGATGCTCGTGGCGATGGCCAAGGACATCCGCGTCCTCATCATCAAGCTCGCCGACCGGCTCCACAACATGCGCACCATCGCGTCGCTGCCCGAGGCGAAGCAGCGGCGCATCGCCCAGGAGACCCTCGACATCTACGCGCCGCTCGCGCACCGCATGGGCATCGGTGACGTCAAGTGGCAGCTCGAGGACCTCTCGTTCGCGGTGCTGCACCCGAAGCGGTACGCCGAGATCGAGCAGCTCGTGATGACCCAGGCGCCGGAGCGGGGGACCTACCTCGACGAGGTGCTCATCGAACTGCGGGATCGACTCGCCGAACTCCACATCGATGCCGAGGTGCAGGGACGACCGAAGCACTACTGGTCGATCTACGAGAAGATGGTGGTCAAGGGCAAGGAGTTCGACGAGGTGTTCGACCTCGTCGGCGTGCGGGTCGTCGTCGAGTCGGTCAAGGACTGCTACGGCGCGCTCGGCACGATCCACGCGGTGTGGCGACCGGTCACCGGCCGGTTCAAGGACTACATCGCCATGCCGAAGTTCAACCTCTACCAGTCCCTGCACACCACCGTCATCGGGCCGAAGGGCAAACCCGTCGAGGTGCAGATCCGGACCCGGGAGATGCACCGCCGTGCCGAGTACGGCATCGCGGCGCACTACTCGTACAAGGACCACCCGGGTCAGGGGCGGGCCGATGACCTCGCGTGGCTCCAGCGGATCGTCGACTTCCAGCAGGAGGCCGACGACCCGGCGGAGTTCATGCAGACCCTCAAGGTCGATCTCGACCAGGACGAGGTGATGGTCTTTACCCCCAAGGGCGCCGTGCTCAGCCTGCCCGTCGGCTCGACGCCGGTCGACTTCGCCTACGC
>JALRDW010000065.1 GCA_023262065.1 Acidimicrobiia bacterium
GGCCGAGTTCGGCGTGCCGGTCAAGCTCGTCGGGTTGGGGGAGGACGCCGCCGACCTCGTCCCGTTCGACCCCGACGAGTTCGCTGCGGCCCTGGTCGAGTAGCGGTGTTCGACGCCCTCTCCGACCGCTTCGAGGGCATCTTCAAGCGTCTGCGCGGCCGCGGGGTGCTCACCGAGGCCGACATCGACGAGGTCGCGCGTGAGATCCGGCTGGCCCTGCTGGAGGCCGACGTCAACGTCCGGGTGGTCAAGTCGTTCATCGGCCGCGTCAAGGAGCGCGCCCACGGCGCCGACGTCGCCAAGAGCCTCACTCCGGGACAGCAGGTCATCAAGATCGTCCACGAGGAACTCGTCGCGACCCTCGGCGGGACGAGCGGCAAGTTGGCGATGAACCCGAAGCCCCCGACGGTGGTGATGCTCGCCGGGTTGCAGGGTTCCGGGAAGACCACGGCGGCCGGCAAGTTGGCCCGGCTCCTCAAGAGCCAGGGCCTCCAACCGTTGCTCGTGGCCGCCGACCTCCAGCGACCCGCCGCGGTGGAGCAACTGCGCGTGCTGGGTCAGCGACTCGACGTGCCGGTGCACACCGCTCCCGAGGGCGGGCCGGCCGATCCGGTCGCCGTGGCGCGCACGGCGTTCGACGAGGCTGCGCGCCTCGGTCGCAACGTGGTGATCGTCGACACCGCGGGCCGGCTCCAGGTCGACACCGCGCTCATGGACGAGTTGCGGGCGGTGCGCGACGTCGTGAAGCCGACCAACTCGCTCCTCGTCGTCGATGCGATGACGGGTCAGGAGGCGGTGAACGTCGCGAGTGCGTTCGACGAGGCGATCGGACTCGACGGGGTCGTCCTCACGAAGATCGACGGCGACGCCCGTGGTGGTGCGGCGCTCTCCGTCAAGGAGGTCGTCGGTCGGCCGATCCTGTTCGTCGGTACGGGGGAGAAGCTCGAGGACTTCGAGCCCTTCCATCCCGACCGCATGGCGAGCCGTATCCTCGGGATGGGTGACGTGCTGTCGCTCATCGAGAAGGCCGAGGCCGCGTTCGACGCCACCGAGGCGGCCGCGGCCGAGGAGAAGTTGCGCAAGGGGCAGTTCACCCTCGACGACTTCCTCGATCAGATGCAGCAGGTCCGCAAGATGGGGCCGCTCGGCAACATCATGAAGATGCTCCCCGGTATGCCCAAGGAGCTCAAGGGCGCCGAGGTCGACGAGGGCCAACTCGCCCGTATCGAGGCCATCATCCGGTCGATGACCCCGGCCGAGCGGCGGGATCCATCCCTCATCGGCGGGTCGCGTCGGCTCCGCATCGCCAAGGGTTCGGGAACCTCCACCCAGGACGTCAACGCCCTGCTCAAGCAGTTCAAGGTCGTCCAGCAGATGATGCGCTCGATCGCCGGGGGGAAGCGCCCGAAACTGCCGGCCGGCATGAACCTGCCGCCCGGGATGCCGGGCCTCCCGGGCTGATCCCCTCGGAGTGCGGGCCCGGGGGCCGAACCGCTAGCCTTGCGCCTCCGTCGCCGGGGCACTCATGGTGCCCGGACCGACGACCGTTCCATCGACCGAACCGACGAAGGACTCCTGTGGCCGTCAAGATCCGCCTGATGCGAGTGGGCAAGAAGAAGCAGCCCACCTACCGCGTCGTCGTCGCCGACTCGCGCTCCCCGCGCGATGGTCGGTACATCGAGATCCTCGGGCAGTACGAGCCCCGTCAGGAGCCCTCGATCTTCACGATCGACAACGACAGGACCCTCGGGTGGCTGCGCAAGGGCGCGCTCCCCACGGAGCAGGTGCACAAGCTGCTCATCGGCAACGGCGTGTGGGCCGAGTACGAGTCGGGCCTCAAGGGCGAATCGAAGATCACGAAGACCGCCCGCGCCAAGGCCAAGGGTGCGCAGGCCGCGCAGGCCGCGCGGGCCGAGGCCGCCAAGGCCGAGGCTGCGGCGAAGGCCGCCGAGGAGGCTGCGGCGAAGGCCGCCGCCGACGCCGAGGGCGCAGCGGACTCCGAGGACGTGCCGGCTGAGGACGCCGCACCCGCCGAGGAGTCCGAGTGAGCGACGAGTTCGTCGACGAGATCGGCGGTCCGGGCAACCGGATCGAGGGCGGTACCGCCAAGGCGGTTGTCGAGTACGTGGCGAAGTCGATCGTCGACACCCCCGAGGCGGTCGATGTGAGCGCCAAGGAGCGCGGCGACGGCATCGAGCTGCTCATCGCGGCCGACCCCGACGACATGGGTCGCCTCATCGGCAAGCGGGGCCGGGTCATCCAGGCGATGCGTCAGGTCGCGCGTGCCGCCGGCGCCGCCGACGGCGTCACGACCTCCGTCGACGTCCTGGAGTAGGCGGGTCCATGACGACCCCCGATCGACTCGAGGTCGGGCGGATCGGGCGGGCCCACGGCCTGCACGGCGAGGTCGCCTTCACGCTCACCTCCGACGTCACCGAACGGGTCGCGCGGGGCTCGATCCTCCACGTCGGGGACCGGCCGCTCACCGTCGTCGCGTCCCGGCCGCACCAGGGCCGTTGGCTCGTGCGCTTCGCCGAGGTGACCGATCGCACCGCCGCCGAGGCCCTGCGGGGCGAGCTCGTGACGGCGGACCCCATCGAGGGGGCGGACGACGTGCTGTGGGTCCACGAACTCGTCGGGGCGCGGGTCCTCGACCCGGCGGGCACCGACCTCGGCCCGATCGTGGCGGTGGAGGCGAACCCCGCATCGGATCTGCTCGTCGTGGAGATCGCGGGGCGCGAGGTCCTCGTCCCGAGCGTGTTCGTGGTCGAACGGCGCGACGGCGGGATCGTGATCGACCCGCCCGAGGGGCTGCTCGACCTCGGGGCCGGGTAGGGCTGCGCCGTGCGCATCGACGTGTTCACGATCTTCCCGGACCTCCTCGCCGGTCCGCTGGACATCTCGCTGCTCGGTCGGGCCCGGGCCGAGGGGCGCCTCGAGGTGCGGCTCCACGACCCCCGTGACGCGACGACGGATCGGCACCGCAGCGTCGACGACACGCCGTTCGGCGGCGGCGCGGGCATGGTGATGCGACCCGAGCCGATCTTCGAGACCGTCGAGGCCGTCGATCCGCCGCGCCCGTTGCTGCTGTTGAGTGCGAGCGGTCGGCGGTTCGACCAGGCGATGGCGCACGAACTCGCCGCGCTCGAAGGGTTCTCGCTGCTGTGCGGGCGGTACGAGGGGGTCGACCAGCGGGTCGCCGACCACCTGTGCGACGGCGAGGTCTCGATCGGTGACTACGTGCTCGCGGGCGGCGAGTCGGCCGCGCTCGTCATCATCGAGGCGGTCACCCGACTCGTACCCGGTGTGATGGGCAACGAGGAGTCGGCGACCGAGGAGTCGTTCGGTGTGGCCGGACCGGGGCTCCTCGAGTACCCGCAGTACACGCGCCCGGCCGAGTTCCGGGGGTACGAGGTGCCGGAGGTCCTGCGCAGCGGTGACCACGCGCGCGTCGCCCGGTGGCGGCGGGCCCAGGCGCTGCGTCGAACCCTCGAGCGACGCCCGGACCTGCTCCCGGACGGACCCGACGCGGCCGACCGGGCCCTGCTCGAGGCGTTCCCGGCGCCCGATGGGTCCGGGCCGGCCTGACCCCTCGCTTGTGGGGCCCCCGGGGGGCACTGCTACCCTCATGAGCCGCCCCGCACCGGGGCCGACGCTCCGCTCCCAGTTCCCGCCACGCGTTCGCGCCGCGATCGCACCCGATCACCGAGGACCCCCACGATGAACCGCACCGACCTGGTCGACCGCGCATCGCTGCGCGACGACATCCCCGAGTTCGCCCCCGGCGACACCGTCGATGTCCACGTCCGCGTCGTCGAGGGCAACCGCGAGCGCACCCAGAAGTTCACGGGCACGGTCATCCGGCGGCAGGGTTCGGGTCTGCGCGAGACCTTCACGGTCCGCAAGGTGACCCAGGGCGTGGGCGTCGAGCGCACCTTCCCGGTCCACTCGCCGATCGTGTCCCGCATCGAGCGCACGATGGTCGGCGACGTCCGGCGGGCGAAGCTCTACTACCTCCGGGACCGCGTCGGCCGTGCGGCCCGCGTCAAGGAGAAGCGGGTCTGATCGCGATCCGCTCGGCCTACACTCGCCACCACGACGAGTCGGGAGGCGGCCGATGAGTGCTGAGGATCTCGAGCGGTACGAGACCGAGATCGAGCTCCAGCTCTACCGGGAGTACCGGGACGTGCTCCCGATGTTCTCCTACGTGGTGGAGACCGAGCGCCGCTTCTACCTCACGAACTCCGTCGAGCTGCATGAACGCAGCGACGGAGGCCGCGTGTACTTCGAGCTCGAGCTCCAGGACGCGTGGGTC
>JALRDW010000066.1 GCA_023262065.1 Acidimicrobiia bacterium
AGAACGTGCGCAGGCCCGACAGGGTCGTGACCTTGCTCCCACCCACGTCGCGCCACTCGTTGAGCGGTTCCTCGCGCATCTGGGCGGGGGTGACCCCGCAGCCCTGCAGCCGGCCGAGCAGTTCGAGGTCGAAACCCCACCGGCTGCGGAACGGTTCGCCGAGCGCGGCCCGCAGGGCCGGCGTGTCCCGGAAGAACTTGGCCCCGCACTGCGAGTCGTAGGCCCCGACGCCGAGGAAGGGCCCGGCGATGGTGGCGAAGATGCGGCCCACGTAGTGCCGCTTCGGCGACCGGTCGATGGCGTGGCCGAGCAGCAGCACCCGCGACCCGAGCACCGCGAGGTCCTCGGGATGGCGGATCGCGACCTCGAGGAGGCGGGTGAGCTCCTCCGGGGGCGTGGCGAAGTCGGCGTCGGCGAAGCCGACGATCGTGGCGCCGGCGGCGAGCGCGGCGTTGAGGCCCCGGCGCACGGCCTCGGCCTTGCCGCCGTTCTCGGGCAGGACGAGGGCGCGCACCGCACCGTGCTGGGCCTCGATGTCGCGCAGCAGCCCGGCGGTGCCGTCGGTCGATCCGTCGTCGACCAGCAGCACGCGGTTGCGGTGGTCGAGGGCGCGCAGGCCGGCGATGAGGCGGGCCACCGCGGTGCGGTCCAGCCGCTCGGCCTCGTTGTAGCAGGGGATGACGATCGTGGCGCTCACCGCACGCCCCCGGGTCGACACACCGCCCAGAGCGACAGGCCGGGCACCGGGATCCCGAGCCGCGCCGCGAGGCGTCCGGCCCGTGCGTCGAGGCGCAGCGCGCCGGTGACGGCGGCGGTGACCGCCGCGCCGCCCTGCCACCCGCCGATGCCGCGCTCGGGGGAGGTCCGGCCGGCCTTCTCGGCCGCGACCTCGACGACGCGGGGCGCGAGCAACGAGGTGAACAGCGAACCGGCATCGATGATCGTGAACGCCTCGCCCAGACGGCCGAGGAACTCGCGGCGCGTGTAGCGGCGCTCGTGGTGCAACGCCGCGTCGTGCTGGGAGTACAGCGCGGGGTGCGCGGGCACACTCACGACCAGGCGGGCGTCGTCGGCGAGGAGCGGCGCGACCTCGTCGTGCAGGAAGGACCGGTCGTCGGGCACGTGCTCGATGACATCGAGCAGGGTGACGAGTTCGGCCCGGGCCGACGGGCGCGCCGCGGTCCGCAGGACGCCGACCGGGAGGTCGGCCACGAGGTCGTCCGCGGAGTAGTTGATGTCCCAGCAGGTGACCTGTGCGGCCTCGTCGAGCATGGGGACCAACTCCTGGGCGAACCAGCCGTCGCCCGCGCCGACGTCGACGACGTTGCGGACCCGGGGGAGATCGACCCGGCTCGCGATGAGGCCCCGGAAGAACTCGGCGCGCACGACCTCCCAGGGGTGTCGTGTGGTCGCAGTGCCCCGCTCGGAGAGATCCACGGGGTGGACTCTACCGGCGTCGGTCAGGCCAGAAGACCGTACGTGAGCAGGGTCGCGCCGACGGACGCGAGCAGCCAGGCCGCGAGGACGACGGGCGGCCGCGCCGGGAACCGGTGCATGAACGGCCGCTCGACGAACAGGTGCAGCGCGACGGCGAGCGCGAGGGAGACGCCGAACCGGAGCAGCGCCAGCGGTACGCCGTCGAGGCCGGCCGTGCGCTCGGGGACGAGCGCGAGGCGCACCGGCCAGTGCACGAGGTAGACGGCGTAGGAGATCGTGCCGAGCGCCACGAGCGGACGCCACGCGAGGACCCGAGCGAGGGTGCCGTCGGCGAGGAGGCCGATGAGCACGCAGGTGCTCACGACGGAGACGAGCGCGAAGCCGCCGTGGAACAGCCACCACTGCGACTTCGACGCGAGCAGGAACAGTGCGATCAGGCCGGCGAACGCGAACCACCCGAGCGCGTCGGCGGCTCGGCCGCGCACCTCGCGGCCCGAGACGATGAGTGTGCACGCGAGGACACAGCCTGCGGCGATCTCGGGCGCACGCACCTGCGTGCCCCACTCGGCCATCGTGGGGGAGAGATCGGCGAAGCGGGCGATGGCGGTCCCGGTGATCCACACCGCGCCGGTGATCCAGAGCATGACGAGCGCGGGTCGAGCGCAGCGTCGTACTCCGAGCAGCACGATGCCGATCACGAGGTAGAACTGCTCCTCGACCGCGAGCGACCAGTACGGGGAGAGCGGGTGCACGACGCGGTACGGCACGTCGACGCTGGGCGTGAGGCCGATCTGGTGCCAGTTCATGACGCTCCAGATCGCGGCGACCGGGTCGGTCCAGACCATCGCGTTCCGCCAGCCCCACGCGTTCCGACCTGCGAGGAGCACGACGACGGTGGTCGTGACGAGCGCGGCCGGGGCGAGGCGGCGGATGCGTCGGGCCCAGAACGCACCGAGGTCGACGGACCCGGTGGTGGCCCGCTCGCGCAGCAGGAGGGTCACGATGAGGTAGCCGCTCAGCGTGAAGAACACCGAGACGCCGAGGAGGCCCCCGGTGACCACGTCGGGATTGAAGTGGTAGGCGACCACGGCGAGCACGGCGACCGCCCGGAGGCCGTCGAGGGCGGGTCGGTACGGGAGGAATCGGTGGCGTCCGGCGATCGTCGTGCCGGGGGCGCTCGACCCGGGGGCCACGGTCGTCGGGGTCGCCTCCACGGGCGGAACGGTAGGGCAGGGCGGCGGCGGTCGGGGCGACCGGGAGGGTCCGGGCGTCGCTCGCGTACGGTGGGGAACCGACCACCGGACCGAGGGGCGCGCAGGACATGAGCACGGCGTACGAGGCGGCACTGCGACGGGTTGCCGAGGGGGCGGATCCTCGTGCCGAGGCGGCGGCGCTCGTCGCCGAGATGTCGGTGGACGAGCGCATCCACTGCCTCGACGGCGGATCGCCGTTCTGGGCCGGACTCACCGACATGGGCCAGGGCGGGTACCACCAGCGGCCCTTCCCGGGCGCGCGGGTCGAGCGCCTCGGGATCCCGGGCTTCAACTTCAGCGACGGCCCGCGCGGCGCGGTCATCGGACCGGCCACCGCGTTCCCGGTGAGCATGGCTCGGGGTGCCTCCTTCGACCTGGACCTCGAGGAGCGGATCGGACGTGCGATCGGTCGCGAGCTGCGCGCCACGGGTGCCGACCTCACCGGCGCGGTCTGCGTCAACCTGCTGCGGCACCCGGCCTGGGGGCGGGCCCAGGAGACCTACGGCGAGGACCCGCACCACGTGGGTGAGATGGGGGCCGCGCTGACCCGCGGGCTCCAGGAGCGGGTGATGGCGACGGTCAAGCACTTCGCGCTCAACTCGATGGAGAACGCCCGCTTCACGGTGGACGTGACCTGTGCCGAGGAGCACCTGCACGAGGTCTACCTGCCCCACTTCCTGCGGATCGTCGACGAGGGCGTGGCCTGCGTCATGAGCGCGTACAACTCGGTCAACGGCGCGTTCTGTGGGGAGAACGAGGAACTGCTCACCGGCGTGCTCCGCGAGGAGTGGGGTTTCGAGGGCTTCGTGATCTCGGACTGGATCTTCGGCCTGCGGGACGGCGTGCGCTCGGTCACCGCGGGGCTGGACGTCGAGATGCCGTACCGGATGATCCGCCATGCGCCGGTCGTGGCCGCGGTCGAGGCCGGCACCCTGCCCGTCGCCGCGATCGACGAGCGGGTGACCGCCACGCTCGCCACGCTGCTCCGCTTCCGCATCGGTGCGCTGGCCGAGGAACCGGTCGAGACGCTCGGGTGCGACGAGCATCGGGCGCTGTCGCTCGAGGCGGCCCGCAAGTCCGCGGTGCTCCTGCGCAACGAGGTGGTCGACGGCGCACCGCTGCTGCCGCTCGATCCGGCCGACCTCGCCCGGGTCGCGGTGCTGGGGCGGTTCGCCGATGTGCGCAACCTCGGCGACGGCGGTTCGAGTGACGTCATGGCGCGGAGCGTCGTCACGCCGTTCGCCGGACTGCAGGCCGCACTCGGGCACGCCGAGGTCACGACGGCCCCGGCCGACGACCTCGCAGCGACGGTGGCGGCGGCGAACCGGGCCGACGTCGCGGTCGTGGTCGTGGGGTTCGATCGGGAGGACGAGGGCGAGTTCATCGGGGGGCCGGGCGACAACGCGGATCTCGGGCACCTCATGCCCGCCGCCGACGACCCGGCCCTCGTGGAGGCGTTCGAGCATTACGTGGCCGAGCACCACCACGACGTCCCGCCCGAGCTCGCGCGCCGTCCGGACGCGGTGCGCGTCTCGGTCGGCGGTGATCGCTCCTCGCTGCGTCTGCGGGACTCCGACGTCGAACTCGTGCGTGCGGTCGCCGCGGTGAACCCGCGCACGGTCGTCGTGCTCGTCGCCGGCAGCGCAGTGGTGACGAGCGAGTGGGACACGGGCGTCCCGGCGATCCTCCTCGCCTGGTACAACGGCATGGAGGGCGGCCACGCCATCGCCGACCTGCTCCTCGGGGCCGCCAACCCCGGCGGACGTCTGCCGTTCGTCGTCCCGGTCGACGAGGCGGACCTTCCGGCGTTCGACGCGCGTGCGACCGAGTTCACCTACGACGGCCTCCACGGGCAGTGGTACCTCGACGCCAACGGCGTGGCGCCGGCCCACCCGTTCGGATCGGGGCTGTCCTACACCCGCTTCGATCATGCGGCCGAGCGGGTCGAGGTCGACGGCGATGCGGTCGTGGTCCGGGCGACGACCTTCAACGCGGGCTCCCGCGACGGGGCCGACGTCGTGCAGGTGTACGTGACCCGGCCCGCGTCCCCCGGGCGGGCGCGGCGACGGCTCGGCGGGTTCGCCCGGGTCGAGCTCGCGGCCGGCGCGGCGGCCGAGGTCACGGTGCGCGTGCCGCTCCGCAGCCTCGCCCTCCGGGACGTGGGGACCCACTCGTGGGTGCTCCCGGCCGGTGCCTACCGGTTCGAGGTCGCACACGATGCGGGTGACCCAGCGCCCCTCGGTGTCACGCTGCACCTCGACGAGGCGCGCTGGTCCCGATGAGCGCCGCCGCGCGGGCCGACCACGTCGATGTGCTCATCGTGGGCGCGGGCATCTCGGGGATCGGCGCGGCCTGGCACCTGCAGCACCGCAGCCCGAATCGATCGTTCGCGATCCTCGAGGGTCGGGACGACCTCGGGGGGACGTGGAGCCTGTTCCGATATCCGGGTATCCGGAGCGACTCGGACATGCACACGCTCGGATTCGAGTTCCGGCCCTGGATCGCCGACAAGGCGATCGCGGACGGTCCCGCGATCCTGCAGTACCTGCGCGACACGGCTCGCGAGTCGCACATCACCGATCGCATCCGGTTCGGACACCTCGTGGAGACCGCGGACTGGTCGAGCGCGGACCGGCACTGGGTCGTCACGGCCCGACGGACCGACTCGGGCGAACGGGTGACCATCACCTGCGGGTACCTGTTCATGTGCTCCGGTTACTACTCGTACCGGCACGGCTACGAGCCCGAGTTCCCGGGGCGCGAACGGTTCGGCGGGCCGATCGTCCATCCCCAGGACTGGCCGGACGACCTCGACCTCTCGGGTCGTCGCGTCGTCGTCATCGGGTCGGGTGCGACGGCGATCACCCTCGTGCCGCAACTCGCGCGCCGGGCGGCGCACGTCACGATGCTGCAGCGGTCGCCGACCTACCTCGTCTCCCGACCGGACGTCGATCGGCTCGCGAACTGGTTGCGTCGCCTGCTGCCGGCGATGGTGGCGTACCGCATCACGCGGTTCAAGAACACGATGTTCCAGCGGTTCTTCTACCGCCGTTCGCAGGCCAGACCGGAGGAGGTCAAGGAGTACCTCGTCGGGAAGGTTCGGGATCAGCTCGGTCCCGGGTTCGACGTCGAGCGCCATTTCACCCCGTCGTACGGGCCCTGGGACCAGCGGGTGTGCCTCGTCACGAACGGGGACCTGTTCACGGCGATGCGCGAGGGCGCGGCCTCGGTCGTCACCGACCACATCGCGACCTTCACCGAGAACGGCATCGACCTCGAGTCCGGTGAGCGCATCGATGCGGACGTCATCGTCACCGCGACGGGGTTGGACCTCGTGACGCTCGGCGAGGTCGCATTCACCCTCGACGGTGAGCCGATCGACTTCTCGCGGACCTGGACCTACAAGGGTCTGGCGTACTCGGACGTGCCGAACCTCGCGTCATCGTTCGGGTACATCAACGCATCGTGGACCCTGCGCACGGACCTCATCTGCGAGTACGTGTGCCGACTCCTCAACCACATGGAGTCGATCGGCGCCACCGAGTGCACCCCGCGCCTGCGCCCGGGGGACTCGACGATGGCCCCGCGACGATGGATCGAGGGCTTCACGCCCGGCTACATGAACCGGTACATGGACCACCTGCCCCGCCAGGGCGACCGCGAGCCCTGGATCAACCCGCAGGACTACCAGCACGACCGGAGACTGTTCCGGAAGTCGCACGTCGACGACGGCGTGATGCAGTTCCGCTGACGAGCCCGCCTGCGGGTCCCGATGGCGGCTGGAGCGGATGACGGGAATCGAACCCGCATGGCCAGCTTGGAAGGCTGGGGCTCTACCATTGAGCTACATCCGCGGACGGGACGTGACGTTACCGCCCGCTGCGGCGCGGGCTCACCTCAGGGAGTCCACGGCTCCGCCGTCGCGACGACCGGCAGCGTCACCGAGGCGCGGTGCGCCGTCGCGGTCTCCGCATCGCCGCCCGGTCCCTCGTAGAAGATCGTCCGGCGCCCGCGCAGCGTCGCGGTGCAGGCCAGCGCAGGGTCGGTGCACGGGATGCTCGAGGTGATGTTGGGTCCCGTGGTCGCCGCGGTCGAGTCCCCCGTGCACTGCGGGTCGGCGGGGGTCGTGTCGTCGAGGTGGTACGTCGACACCGTGCGTGGGAACGAGGTGACGAGGTCGTGCACGTGGGTGATCGTGCCGGGCGCCCCGCTCAACTGCTCCCACGAGGACTCGCCGGGCACGAGCGAGTCGGGCGTGCCGTCGAGCGTCGCCCCGGACTGGTTGAGCGAGTTGCGGTAGGTCATGCCGTGGGCCGCGGTCGAGTAGTCGAAGAGGTCCATCACCGACGGGATCGAGTGCACGCGCAGATCGGTGACGATCTCCTCCCGCCGGTCGTACAGGAGGTGCGTCCGCTGCGTGTTCGGTCCGCTGTTCGCACCCACGTAGGACCGGATGGCCCGCACCGGCCCGTTCTTGTTCACGACGAACGCGCCCTCGGCCGTGCCGTAGCCGGTGGTCTGGTTGAACGTGGTCTCCGAACGGACGCAGGTGTTCGGTGCGAACAGCACCTTCTGGCGGTCGAGCAGATCGGCCGAGAGGACCTTGTTCGTCACGATCGTCAGTTCGTCGCTGAGCCAGCGATCGGCGAAGTGACGCTGGTAGGTCGCGCCACGGAACCGGGAGTCCTCGGGGTTCGGGCCGGCGAAGCGCGAGTAGGTCGTCTTGTACGAACCCGAGGTGAGACGGAACGTGTACGAGGCGTACCGGGGCCCGGCACCGCCCGGCAGGATGCCCGTGGTGGCGCGCTCGAACAGGTAGATGTACGACTCGGAGTCGGCGACGCGCGGGTCGGTGAGGCGGACCTCGACCCCCGATCCGATCGCCGTGCCCGGGGGCTGGGGCGCGCCGGTCGCGCGCACGCCGCCGTCGCGGGCCATGAACACGATCTCGTCGTCGGCGTCGACCGTGCGGTCGACGTCGTTGCCGGTCCAGGTCGCCCCGGAGGTGTACACGGTCTGGTTCACGAGCCCGGGCTGGCTCCCGTAGAACGCAGTGGTCGGCGCGTTGAGGATGCCGTAGATCCGCGCGAAGTTGACCACGGCGCGCTCGTCGACCTGCACGTGTCGCCGCTGCCAGGCCGTGCCGGTCCACCGCAGGGCGACGATGCGGGTCGGCGCCCGGCCGATGAGGGTCGGGACATCGGCGCCCGTCAGGACCACGGGATCGGCCGGTCGGGTCACGGGGACCGCCGCGCCGGCCGGTGCCGGGGTCCCGAGGCCGAGCAGGCCGAGGGCGACGAACGGGACGACGAGGCACTTCCGGCGCAGGTCCATGCCGGGAGCGTACGGGACCCGGGTTCCCGCTGTCAGGGGTGCGCCCGGAACGTCGGCCGACGGCGGCGGCGTGGCCGCCGGCGGTACCGTCCGGCCCATGCGCCGGTACCTCGTCCCCGCTCTCCTGCTCGTCCTCGCCGCCTGCGGCGGTTCCGCCTCCTCGGATGCGGATGACGGGGGCGCCGCCCGCTCGACGACCACCACCGCGGCCCCCGCGGGCGGGGGGTTCGGAGCGCTCGCGGCGCGGGGTCGGGAGGCGGAGGTCCGGATCACGTACCGGAGCGGCGGGGCCGATGGCGAGTTCACCGTCGCCCGGTACCGCGGCGACACCTTCGTGTCCTTCGGCAACGACGCGACCTACGGCGTCGACGGCGCGACCATCACGTGTCAGGGTTCCGGCCGCGATGCACTGTGCTTCGAACTCCCCGGCGACACCGGTCTCGCCAGTGCGATCGTCGAGTCGTTCTTCGGCGGGTTCGCGGTGCTGTTCGACGCGGTGGACGACGCGGGCTCCCGGTTCGCGGCGCTCGAGGCTTCCACCGAGCCGGCGACCATCGCCGGTCGCGACGCCGAGTGCGCCGTGCTCTCGGCCGACGCGTTCGGGAGTTCCGGGAACGTCCGGGTGTGTCTCGACCGTGAGACGGGTGCCCTGCTGCGGGCGGGTGCGGCCACGGGTTCGGGGGAGCGACTCGGCCTCATCGAGGCGACCTCGTTCCGCTCGGCGACCGCGGACGACGTGACGCCGCCCGCGTCCCCGCAACCGATGCCCGGGGTCTGATCGATCCACCCGCGCGGCGCGGGTCGGAGTCGGGAGAGCGGGATTCGAACCCGCGGCCTCGACCACCCAAAGGTCGTGCGCTACCGGACTGCGCCACCTCCCGTGCCGATGACGCTACCGTGCGCGTCCGACCCCGACCACGAGGTGATGAGCCAGTGTCGATGAACACGCCGCTCCCCGAACTCGGCTTCTACGGGCTCGCCGGCCACACCGAACGACCCGGCGACCTGCTCGACGAGTGCCGCGACGCCGAGTCCGTCGGGCTCGGTTCCTGCTTCGTGTCGGAGCGGTTCAACGTCAAGGAGGCCGCAGCACTGACCGGCGCCGCGGCCGCGGTGACCTCGACGCTCGGGATCGCAACCGGGGTCACGAACCACAACACGCGCCACCCGCTCGTCACCGCGACCTGGGGCGCGACGGTGCACCGACTCTCGGGCGGCCGCTTCGCGCTCGGCATCGGTCGCGGCTTCGACTTCCTCTTCGACGCCATCGGCGCGCCCCGGGTGACCTTCGCCCAGCTGGAGGACTTCGTCGGGCTCATGCGCCGACTGTGGCGCGGGGAGACGGTGCTCGGGCACGACGGGCCGGCCGGCACCTACCCCTACCTCGGCCTCGACCCGACCTTCGACGAGGACATCCCGATCCTCATGGCCGCCCTCGGACCCCGAGCCATGACCTTCGGTGGGCGCGTGATGGACGGCGTGATCCTGCACACCTTCTTCTCGGACGAGGCGCTCGAGCGTTGTGTCACCGCGATCCGACGCGGGGCGGAGGAGGCCGGGCGCGATCCGGCGGCCGTCCGCGTGTGGTCGGTGCTCGCCGTCGGCTGCGACCTCACCGAGGAGCGCCGGCTCCGGGCGATGGTCGGACGCCTGGCCACCTACTGCCAGGCCTACGGTGACCTGCTCGTCGACGTGAACGGGTGGGACCGTTCCGTCCTGGACCGGTTCCGGGCCGACGAGGTGGTGGCGGGCGTCGGCGGGGCCATCGACGCGAAGGCGAGCGTGGAGCAGCTCGAGCACATCGCCGGACTGTTCCCGGAGGAGTGGCTCGCTGCGGCGGCGGTCGGTGACGCCGCGACCTGCGCGGCCCGGGTGAACGACCAGTTCGCACGGGGCGCCGACGGCGTGATCCTCCACGCATCCACGCCGGCCCAGCTGGCCCCGGTGATCGGGGCGTACCGCACGGTGCGGGACGACGCCCGCTTCGCGGGCCGGTCGGTGAACCCGGGACGCTGAGCGGCGCGACCGTCGGCGGGGGTCAGGGGCCGCGGTGGTCCCAGGCGTCGGCGATCATCCGCTCGACGTCGGTGTGCTCGGGCCGCCATCCGAGCTCTCGGCGGATCCGCTCGCTCGACGCGACGAGGCGCACGGGGTCGCCGTCCCGGCGGGGGGCATCCACCGTGGTGATCGTGCGCCCGGTGACGCGTGCGGCCGCGTCGATCACCTCCCGCACGCTGAAGCCCTCACCGTTCCCGAGGTTGTAGACGCGGTGTCCGGGGGTCGCGGTGGCGTCGAGGGCGAGCACGTGGGCGGTGGCGAGGTCGGCGATGTGGATGTAGTCGCGGATCGCGGTCCCGTCCGGGGTGGGGTAATCGGTGCCGTAGACCGACACCGCCTCCCGCTCACCGGCTGCGACCTCGAGGATGATCGGGATGAGGTGGGTCTCCGGATCGTGGTGCTCGCCGAGGCCGTGGGCTGCGCCCGCCACATTGAAGTACCGGAGACTGACCGCGCCGGCGTCGTGCGCGTCGGCCCACCCGGCGAGCAGGTGGTCGACCGCGAGTTTCGAGGCCCCGTACGGGTTCGTGGGCCGGGTCGGCGCGTCCTCGTCGATCGGGACGGACGCCGGTTCGCCGTAGGTCGAGGCGGTCGACGAGAACACGATGCGGTGGATGGAGTGCGCGTGCATCGCCTCGAGGAGGTTGAGGGTCCCGAGCACGTTGGTGCGGAAGTACAACTCGGGCTCCCGCACCGACTCGGGGACGATCGAGAGCGCCGCGAAGTGCAGGGCGGCGTCGAACCCCCGGGCGCACACCGCGTCGAGGCCGTCCGGGTCGAGCAGCGACACCTCCACGAACTCGGTGCCGGCCACCCGCGCCCGTCCGCGGGACCCGTCGTCCGCGACCGTGACCGAATGTCCGCCTGCGACGAGCTCGGCCGCCACCACGCTGCCGATGTACCCGGCCCCGCCGAGCACGAGCAGCCTCACGGGTTCCCCGGGGCGCGATGGGCGGTGCGGACGGAACGCGGCGTGGCCATCGAGCGCAAACCTACCCGCGCGGTCCGTGACGTCACGTCACGCCGGTACGCTCACGCCGCCGTCGGAGTCCGGGACGAGGAGGTCGGCGCATGGCGCGAGTGCTCGCGATCGGCGTCGACTCGATGGACTGGGCCGCGCTCCGACCCGCCCTCGACGCCGGTGCACTCCCGAACCTCGCGGCACTGCGCGCGCGGGCTGCGTCCGCCGCCATCGACAGCCGCGACGCGCTGCGGTCCGAGGCGCTCTGGACCGAGTTCGCGACCGGTCGCTCCGCCGCATCGCAGGGGTACTGGGGCATGGCCTCCTTCGAACCGGCCGACTACGACGCGCGGATGCAGGGTATGCCCGCGCTCGAGCCCTGGTGGGCCCTCGGCGACGCCCTCCCGGTGGTGTCGCTCGATCTCCCCGAACGCGGGGTGATCTCGCCCGCCGTCACCGGTGCGCAGGTGGTGGCCTGGGGCGCGCACGCGCCCGGGTTCGCGCGCACCTCGCTCCCGGCGGGCCTCCTGACCGAACTCGACGAACGCTTCGGTCCGCACCCGGCGTTCGCACGGGAGTCGGATCCGCTCTGGTACTCGCCGGACTACCTGCGCAACGCCACCGATGCGCTCGTGGCCGGGGCGGGGACCCGGGCCGAGGTGCTGTGCGACCTCCTCGACCGCGTCCCGGACTGGCGCCTCGCCCTCGCCGTGTGGTCCGAGGAGCACTCGGGCGGTCACTTCATGTGGCACGGCGTCGACCCGTCGAGTCCGGTGCACGGGGCCCCCACCGCCGAGCTCGCCGCGGCGGAGCTCATGCGGATCCACCGGGCGATCGACGCCGCGGTCGGCCGGGCGGTCGCGGCGGCACCCGATGCGACGGTGGTCCTGTTCTCGCTGCACGGCATGACGCCGAACCGCACCGACCTCATGACCTTCGTGATGCTGCCGGAACTGCTGCACCGCCTGCACGGCCTGCGGCCGGCGCTCCGGATGCCGACGGGCGGAGCGGGCCCCGTCGTCCCCGACCCCGGCATCCAGTGGGTCGACCTCGTGGCCAGTCACTTCGCCGACGATCCCCGGCGCGCGCTGCGCAACCGGATCAAGCGCGCCACGCCGCGCCGGCTCCTCGAGGCGGCTCGGCGCGCCGCCGGTCGACCGGGTCACCGACCGGGTGTGCTCGCCGCGACGATCCCTCCGGAGACGCCGTTCGAGGTCGCCCGCCCGGGTCCGGCCCCGCACGCCCCCGACTACATGCCGGTGTGGTGGTATCGGCACCGCTGGCCCGAGATGCGGTTCTTCGCGGTCCCGTCGTTCACCACCGGCCTCGTCCGGGTCAACCTGCGGGGTCGCGAGCGGGACGGGATCGTCGACCCCGCCGACTACCGCCGCACCTGCGAGGAGATCATCGAGGTGGTCTCGCAGGCCCGGTGCGCACGTACCGGCCGTCCGGTGGTCGAATCGGCCGCACTCCCGCGGGCCGATGACCCGGGGGCCCCCGGCGGAGTCCCCGGTGACGTCGAGTTCGTCTGGTCCGCACCGGTGGACGCCATCGAGCACCCGCACGCCGGCCGCATCGGTCCGGTGCCGATGCATCGGGTCGGTGAGCACTCCGGGGCCGGGTTCGTGCTCATCGCCGGTCCGGACGTCGCGCCGACGGACCTCGGGACCCACCGGGCCGTCGATCTCGCGCCGACGATCCTCGAACTCCTCGGAGTCCGGCCGCCCGACGGCCTGCACGGGCACTCGATGCTGCCGGGGTCCCGATGACCGAGGCCCCGCGGGTCAGCGTCGTCCTCTCGTGCTGGAACTACGAGCGCTACGTCGGTGCTGCGATCGACAGCGCGCTCGCGCAGGTGCCCCCGCCGCACGAGGTCATCGTGGTCGACGACGGGAGCACGGACGGATCGGCCGAACGGGTGCGCGGGTTCGGGCCCCGCGTGCGTCTCATCGAGCAGGCGAACGCCGGGCAGGCGGCGGCGATCGGGCGCGGGGTGGAGGAGGCCACGGGTGACATCGTGGTCCTGCTCGACGCGGACGACCTCCTGCGACCCGGCATCCTCGCGGAGGTGCAGCGGACCTTCGCCGCCGATCCGACGGTGGTGAAGATGCACTGGCGGCTCGAACTCGTCGATGCCGACGGTGCGCCGACGGGTCGGCTGCGCCCGCCGCGTCCCGGCCTGCTGGCCGACGGGGATCTGCGCACCACCGTGCTGCGCACCCGGAACCACGCATGGCCGCCCACCAGTGCGAACGCGTACCGGCGGGACGTCCTCGTCGGGGTGCTGCCGATCCCCGACGTGTTCACGGGTGGTCCGGACAAGTACCTCGCCGAGGTGGTCGCGCTGTTCGGGCGTCTCGCGGCCTCCGACACCGTCGGCACGGCGTACCGGGTCCACGGGGCGAACAAGTACGCCGGGGGTGGGACCTCGGACGACTGGGCGCGGCGGCAGATCCTGCTGGCCGGTGAGGGCACGGCCGCGATCCGTCGCCTCGCGCCGGCCGCCGGCCTCGACCCGGCCGAGTGCCCCGAGGTGCGTGACCTGCTCGATCCGGCGGTCCTCACCGCTCGTCTCGTCTCGTTGCGGCTCGCGCCCGACCGGCATCCGATCGCCGGCGATCGTGCAGCGGCGGTCGCGGTCCTCGGTCTCCGCAGTCTCCTGGGGCACCACGCGCTGCCCTGGCGCAGTCGGGCCCGTCGCGGCCTCTGGTTCGTGGTGGTCGGACTCGCGCCCGCATCGTTCGCCCGGCGGTGGATCGCGCGCTGGACGCCGGACGCTCCCGACCACCTCACCCGCTGAGCGCCACCGGGATCGGGGAGGTCGTCGGGGCACCCGGTAGAGTCCCGACCCCTATGCAGACGTCGGTCGAGCCCCTCGAGGGCAACAGGGTCCGCCTCACCGTCACGGTGCCGGCGGACGAGTTCGAGCAGTCCATCGATGCGGCGTACCGCCGCTTCGCCCAGCAGGTCCGGATCCCCGGGTTCCGGCCCGGCAAGGCCCCCCGGCGGATCCTCGAGCAGTCGATCCCGGTCGCCGAGGCCCGCGCCCAGGCCATCAAGGACTCGCTGCCCGACTACTACGTCGAGGCGGTCGGCGCCGAGGAGATCGACGTCATCGCGGCCCCGACCCTCGACATCACCGAGGGGGAGGAGGCGGGCGACATCACCTTCACCGCCGAGGTGGAGGTGCGACCGGAGGTCCGCCTCACCGGCTACGACGAGCTCACCGTCGTGATGGAGATCGACCGGGCGACCGAGGAGCGCATCACCGAGCAGGTCGACGCGATGCGCGAGCGCTTCGCCACGCTCGAGGACTCCGAGGCCGCGCTCACGGTCGGCGACTTCGCCCGCATCGACATCGCCGGTTCGATCGACGGCGAGGAGGTCCCCGGTCTCAGCGCGACGGACTTCACCTACGAGGTGGGATCCGGGATCCTCGTGGACGAGCTAGACGAGGCGATCCGCGGGACCCGTCCCGGCGCGACCCTCGAGTTCACGGCCACCCTGCCCGAGCGGTTCGGTGAGCGGGCCGGCGCCGAGGTCACCTTCCGTGGCGAGGTCAAGGCCGCCCAGCAGAAGGTGCTCCCCGAGCTCACCGACGAGTGGGTCGACGAGAACACCGACGCCGAGACGATCGAGGCGCTCCGGGTCGACCTGGCGACCCGCATCGACCTGGTCGGCAAGGTGCAGGCCCAGATGTCCCTGCGGGACAAGGTGCTCGAGGCGGTGGCGGAGATCGTGCCGGTCGAGGCACCGACGCCGCTGGTCGAGCGGGAGATGGAGCGGCGACTCCACGACCTCGCCCACCGCCTCGAGGCGCAGGGCATGACCATCCCCCAGTACCTCATGGCGATCGGCCAGGACCAGGAGACCTTCGTGGCCGAGGTGCGCGAGGGGGCCACCAAGGCCGTGCTCGTCGACCTCGGGCTGCGGGCCGTGGCCGCCGCCGAGTCGATCGAGGCGACCGACGCCGAGGTCGAGGCGGAGGTCGAGCGCATCGTGAGTGAGGTGAAGGGCTCATCCAAGAAGGTGCGCCGCCAACTCGAGCAGCAGGGCGTCATCGACGCTGTACGCTTCGACATCGCCCGCGGCAAGGCGCTCCAGTTCCTCGTCGACCACGCCACGGTCGTCGACCAGGCCGGCGACCCCGTCGACCTGACCCTCCCGGAGCCCGCCCGACCTGCGGACGACGCGAACGACGACAACGATCAGGACGAGACCACCGAGACCCCCGACGTGGAGGAGCAGGCGTGATCCAGCCGGCCAGCAACATGTACATGCCGTACGTGACCCAGGACAGCCCGCGGGGCCGGGAGACGAGTGACATCTTCTCCCGCCTCCTGCGTGACCGCATCATCTTCCTCGGCACGCCGATCGACGACACGGTCGCGAACCTCATGGTGGCTCAGTTGCTCCACCTCGAGTCCGAGGACCCGGACAAGGACATCTCGATCTACATCAACTCGCCGGGTGGCGAGATCACCGGGCTGTACGCGATCTACGACACGATGCAGTTCATCAAGTGCGACGTGAACACGATCTGCGTCGGGCAGGCGGCGTCGGCTGCGGCGGTCATCCTCGCCTCGGGGTCGCCGGGCAAGCGCTTCGCCCTGCCGCACGCCCGGGTCCTCATCCACCAGCCGCACGGTGGTGCCTCGGGTCAGGCCGCCGACATCCAGATCCAGGCCGCCGAGATCATGCGGATGCGCACCAGCCTCGACGAGATCCTCGCCCACCACACGGGTCAGGCGGTCGAGAAGAT
Organism: Acidimicrobiia bacterium; assembly: GCA_023262065.1. Taxonomy (GTDB): domain Bacteria; phylum Actinomycetota; class Acidimicrobiia; order IMCC26256; family IMCC26256; genus IMCC26256. The sequence goes on from JALRDW010000066.1 coordinate 15,806, forward strand.
CTCCAAGGACACCGACCGCGACTTCATCATGAGCGCCCCGGAGTCCAAGGAGTACGGGATCATCGACGAGGTCCTCTCCAACCGGGACCTCGCCGCCGTGAGCGTCCCGCCGGGCGTGGGCTGAGCGCGCGAGCATCTGGGTCCGATTCCGTGCCCGACCGATCCATGAGGGGGAGCCACCGTGGCGAAGTTCGGTGATGGTGGCGAGCTGCTGAAGTGCTCGTTCTGCGGGAAGAGCCAGAAGCAGGTCAAGAAGCTCATCGCCGGCCCCGGCGTCTACATCTGCGACGAGTGCATCGATCTCTGCAACGAGATCATCGAGGAAGAGGTGTCCGAGGCGTCCGACCTCAAGATGGACGATCTGCCGAACCCGCGGGAGATCCTGAACTTCCTCGACGAGTACGTCGTGGGTCAGACCCAGGCGAAGAAAGTTCTCTCGGTCGCCGTCTACAACCACTACCGCCGCATCCAGTACCAGAAGGAGCACGCACTCGGGAAGCGCGACGACGTCGAACTGGCCAAGAGCAACATCCTTCTGCTCGGTCCGAC
>JALRDW010000159.1 GCA_023262065.1 Acidimicrobiia bacterium
CGCCGAGTACGGCGTCGCGGCGCACTGGCTCTACAAGGACAAGGACCGCGGCCCCAACCAGTGGCTGGCCGACCTCGTCGAGGCGCCGGAGGGGGACCCGGCCGGCTACCTGGCCGAGCTGCGCAGCGGCCTCGTCGACGACGAGGTCTTCGTGTTCACGCCGAAGGGCAAGGTGATCACGCTGCCGACCGGGTCGACGTCGATCGATTTCGCCTACGCGATCCACACCGAGGTCGGCCATCGCTGCATCGGGGCCCGGGTCAACGGGCGCCTCGTGGCCCTCGACACCGTGCTCGCATCGGGCGACACGATCGAGATCTTCACGAGCAAGGTCGAGGGTGCGGGTCCGAGCCGCGACTGGCTCCAGTTCGCGCACTCGCCCCGAGCCCGCTCGAAGATCAAGCAGTGGTTCTCGCGGGAGCGTCGGGTCGACGCCATCGAGGCCGGTCGCGAGGATCTCGTGGCCGAGTTGCGCCGCGAGGGTCTGCCGGTCCAACGCCTCGCGCAGTCCGACGCGCTCACCGAGGTCGCGACCTCGATGCACCTCGAGGACATCGACGCGCTCTACGCGGCCATCGGCGAGGGTCGGGTCGGTGCCCGAGCCGTCGCCCAGCGGATCCAGCGGGAGCTCCGGGGCGGGGAGGAGCAGCTGCCGGTCACGGCCCGGCGCCCCCAGCGCTCCGCGCAGCGACGGCGCTCGGTCGGTGTGCACGTCGAGGGGCTCGACGACGTGATGGTGCGCCTGTCCCGCTGCTGCACGCCGGTGCCCGGGGACGAGATCATGGGCTTCGTGACCCGGGGTCGGGGCGTGTCGGTGCACCGGACCGACTGCGCGAACGCGAGTGGCCTGGCCACGGTGGCCGAGCGGGTCATCGAGGTCGAGTGGGACCACGACGCGGTCGGGACCTTCATCGTCTCGCTCGAGGTGGAGGCGCTCGATCGCTCCGGACTGCTGCGCGACATCGCCGCCGTGCTCTCGGAGCACCACGTGAGCATCGTGGCCAGCGGGAGCCAGACGAGTGCCGATCGGGTGGCCCGGCTGCGGTTCGACTTCGAACTGGCCGATCCGGGCCACCTCGAGTCGATCATCGGCGCGGTCAAGCGCGTGCGCTCGGTCTACGAGGCGCACCGGGTGCTGCCCGGCGCCTCGCCCGCCTGACCCGTACGGGCCCGGGCGGACTCCGCGGCGCCGGTAGCATCGCCCCCCATGTCCGGCGACCCGAACTTCCGCGCGCCCGTCGGGGTGCACGACGTCCTGCCGCCCGAGTCGGGCCGCTGGGCGGCGGTGATCGCGGGATTCGCCGATCGCGCGACCCGGGCCGGGTTCGGCCTCGTCCAGACGCCCCTCTTCGAGCACGTCGAGGTGTTCCGTCGGGTCGGGGAGCACACCGACGTCGTGCACAAGGAGATGTACGAGTTCCGGGACAAGGGGGATCGTCTCCTCGCGCTGCGCCCCGAGGGGACCGCCTCGGTGGTGCGGGCCTACGTCGAGCACCGCCCGCTCCCGCCCTGGAAGGTCTTCTACGTCGCCCCGAACTTCCGGTACGAACGCCCCCAGAAGGGGCGGTACCGCCAGCACTGGCAGCTCGGGGTCGAGGTGCTCGGTCTGGACGACGCCGACATCGACGTCGAGGTCATCGCGCTCGCCGCCGGGTTCTACGCCGACCTCGGACTCCGCCGGGTGCGGCTCAAGGTGAACTCGATGGGGGACCCGGACGGCCGCGCCGCGTACGTCGAGGCCCTGCGTGCGCACCTCGGTGCCCATGCCGGCGTGCTCGGGGAGACGTTCCGGGAGCGGGTCGAGGCGAGTCCCCTGCGGGTGCTCGATTCGAAGAATCCCGACTGGGCCGAGGCCATCGCTACCGCGCCCCGCATCACCGACCACCTCGGTCCCGAGGCGAGCGCGCACTTCGATCGGGTCCAGGAGGGCCTCGCCGCCCTCGGCGTCGCGATCGAGCTCGACCCACGCCTCGTCCGGGGCTTCGACTACTACACGCGCACCACCTTCGAGTTCCAGAGCGACGCGCTCGATGCGGCCCAGAACGCGATCGGCGGCGGCGGCCGCTACGACGGTCTCGCCGAGGCGATGGGTGGGCCGGCCACCCCCGGCATCGGGTTCGGCATCGGGGTCGAGCGGCTCATGCTGGCCCTCGAGGCCGAGGACGCCCTGCCGGATCCGATCGGGGCCCACCCGGCGGTCTTCGTCGTCGACGGGCTCGGTGACGCGGGCGGCACCCACGCGCTCACCCTCACCGCGACCCTGCGGGACGCCGGGATCGCGACCGACCGGGCCTACGGCGGTCGCGGCCTCAAGGGGCAGTGGAAGGCTGCGGACCGGTCGGGTGCACGGTTCGGTGTCATGCTCGGCCGGGCCGAGGTCGAACGCGACGCCGTCGCGGTGAAGGACCTCGGTCGTGGCGAGCAGGTCGAGGTCCCGCGTGCGGACCTCGTCGCATGGATCCAGCAACGACTCGAGGAGTCACCATCGTGATGCGCACCCGGACCGTCGGATCGCTGCGGGGCGGCGACGCCGGCCAGGAGGTCACCCTCTGCGGGTGGGTCGCGGCCCGTCGCGACCACGGCGGCGTGGTGTTCGTCGACCTGCGGGATGCGTCCGGCCTCGTGCAGGTCGTGATCGACCCGGCCACCCCGGGTGGGGCCGACGCGGCGCGGATCCGGGCCGAGTACGTGCTGCAGATCGTCGGTGCGGTGCGGCCCCGGCCGGCGGGCACGGTCAACGCCGAGCTCCCGACCGGCGAGGTCGAGGTCGCGGCCGACGCGGTGACCATCCTCAACGAGGCCGAGCCCCCGCCCTTCCCCCTCCACGACCGGGGCGACGGGGTGGACGAGGCCCTGCGGCTGCGCCACCGCTACCTCGACCTCCGGCGGACCGCCATGCAACGCAACCTCCGGCTGCGGGCCGGGGTCAACCGGGCCGTGCGTGCCGCGATGGACGCACAGGGCTTCGTCGAGGTCGAGACGCCGATGCTCATCGCGTCCACGCCCGAGGGGGCCCGCGACTTCGTGGTGCCGTCGCGCCTGCACCCGGGGGAGTTCTACGCGCTGCCCCAGAGTCCGCAGCTCTTCAAGCAGCTGCTCATGGTCGGCGGGCTC
>JALRDW010000024.1 GCA_023262065.1 Acidimicrobiia bacterium
GCCGTCACGATGCTCACGACCTGGCGCCCCGATGGGCCGGCTCCGCCGACCGGGCCAGGTCAGCCCCCCGCCACCGCCGGCACGATGCTCACGACCTGGCGCCCCGATGGGCCGGCTCCGCCGACCGGGCCAGGTCAGCCCCCCGCCACCGCCGGCACGATGCTCACGACCTGGCCGGGCGCCACGACCGAGTCGACGCCGTCGAGGAACCGGATGTCCTCCTCGGCGACGAAGATGTTCACGAACCGGCGCAGCGACCCGTCGGGCTCGGCGATGCGCTCGCCGAACCCGGGGTGGGCCGCGTCGAGCGCGGCGAGGAGCTCGCGGACCGTCGAGCCCTCGAGGTCCACCTCGGCGGCCCCGCCGGTGAGCTCGCGCAGCTGGGTGGGGATGCGGACGACGGTCATCGGGTGCTCTCCTGGAGTGCGGGGAAGGCGTCGTGGAACGCCTCGATGGTCGGACGGATGGTGGCGGTCGGGCCGACGACCTCGGCGACCGCGTCGAGCGTCTTGAGGCCGTGGCCCGTGATGTACACGACGACGCGCTCGTCGGGACGGATCACGCCGGACGCTGCGAGCCGCTGGAGCGTCGCGATGGTCACACCCCCCGCGGTCTCGGCGAAGATCCCCTCCGTGCGCGCGAGCAGCCGGATGCCCTCGACGATCTCGTCGTCGGTGACCGCGGCCATGCCACCACCGGTCGACCGCACTGCGTCGATCGCGAAGTAGCCATCGGCCGGGTTCCCGATGGCGAGCGACTTGGCGATCGTGTCCGGCTTCACCGGCTTGATGACGTCACGCCCCTCGAGGAACGCGCTCGCCACCGGTGAGCACCCGAGGGCCTGGGCCCCCGAGACGCGCACCTCGGGCGCCTCGTCGAGGAGACCGACCCGGTGCAGCTCGTGGAAGCCCTTATGGATCTTGGTCAACTGGGATCCGCTCGCGATCGGCACGACCACGTGGTCCGGCGTCGTCCAGCCGAGTTGCTCGGCCGTCTCGAAGGCGAGGGTCTTGGAGCCCTCGGCGTAGTACGGCCGCACGTTCACGTTCACGAACGCCCACGGGTAGGTGCCGGCCAGTTCGGCGCACAGGCGGTTGACGTCGTCGTAGTTGCCGTCGACCGCGACGAGGTTCCCGCCGTAGACCGCCGTGGTGACGATCTTGCCCGCCTCCAGGTTCGCCGGGACGAACACGTAGGACTGGAGTCCGGCCCGTGCGGCGTGCGCGGCGACCGAGTTCGCGAGGTTGCCGGTCGATGCGCACGCCGCGACCTCGAACCCGAACTCGAGCGCCTTGGCCAGCGCGACGTTCACGACGCGGTCCTTGAACGAGTTCGTCGGGTTGAGGGTGTCGTTCTTGACCCACACCTCGCCGAGACCGAGTTCGGCGGCGAGCCGTTCCGCCCGCACGAGCGGCGTGAACCCGGCACCGAGGTCGATGTCGGGGTGGTGGTCCGAGGGCAGGAGGTCCGCGTACCGCCAGATGTTGGCGGGACCGTGCGCGATGCGCTCCCGGGAGGTCGCAGCACGGATCGCGTCGTAGTCGTACGCGACCTCGAGCGGACCGAAGCACCACGAGCAGGTGTACGAGGGCTCGATCGGGTACTCCCGACCGCACTCCCGACACTTGAGTGCCGACACGAACGCCACGGATCTCTCCTCATCCTCCGTCGGTCGCCGGACCTCGGCGGCCTGTCTCGACGCGCTCGTGAGCGCCTCGAGCGGAGGGGGGAACCCCGTCGCTCTCGGGCTGCTCATCGTTCGGGCATTGGCACCTGGCGCTCCGGGCGGTCCGATGGACCACTCCGGGGTGCTGGTTGCCGCGGCGTCACAGGGCCCGTCCCTCGGCCGCTCTCGATGAGCGCGTGTGGTGCGGGAGAGATTCTGGCAGGCCCCGCCCCGCCGCTGCAATCCGTCGACGCCGGACCCGTAGACTGCGATCCCTGTGACCGTCCTCCCGCTCCCGCGGCACCACGGCGACTACCCGATCGAGGCCCTCGTCGAGGCCCGGGCGGCCACCGGCCTCACCGTCTCCGTCTGCCTCCCCGCGCGCAACGAGGCGGCCACGGTCGGACAGATCGTCGCGACGGTCCGGCGGCGCCTCGTGGAGCGTCACGCCCTCGTCGACGAGGTGGTCGTCATCGACGACGGCTCCACCGACCTCACCGCCGAGGCCGCGGCGTGGGAGGGGGCCCGGGTGGTGCCCGAGGCCTCGATCCTCCCCGAGACCGGACCCGGAACGGGCAAGGGCAACGCGATGTGGAAGTCGCTCCACGTGTGCCGCGGCGACATCATCTGCTGGGTCGACGCCGACATCAGGAACTTCGAGGAGCACTTCGTCACCGGCCTCATCGGCCCGCTGCTGACCCAGCCCGAGACCGGGTTCGTCAAGGGCTTCTACCGGCGACCGCTGCACGGGGAGCCCTCGGGCGGGGGCCGGGTCACCGAACTCGTCGCCCGCCCGCTGATCTCGCTGTTGTTCCCGGCGATCGCGCGCTTCGTGCAGCCGCTGGCCGGCGAGTACGCAGGGCGGCGCGAGATCCTGGAGTCCATCCCGTTCGTGGAGGGGTGGGGGGTCGAGTTCGGCATGCTCGTGGACATCCTCGAGCGCTACGGCGCCGGATCCATCGCCCAGGTCGACCTCGGCGTGCGCGAGCACCGCAACCGTCCACTCGACCAGCTCGCGCTCCAGGCGACCGCGATCATGGCGACCGCGCTGCGTCGGGCCGGGGTCGACCGCGAGACGGTCACCGCCCCCGAGCTCATCCGGTACACGGAGGGCTACGACCTCGAGCGCATCGCCGTCGAGTCCCGGGAGCGTCCGCCGATGGTGGACGTCACCGCCTACCGCACCGCTCGCGGGCGCGACATCGCCTGATCGGGCCGGGGGTCAAGCCCCGGCCCGGGCGTGCCGGCCCGCCTCGACCGCAGCCTCCTCGACGAGCAGCGCGGTCCGGACGAAGGTCTCCGCCGGCGTCCAGACCCGATCCGTGAGGGCGAGCACCTCGGTGGCCGGGAACACCGCGCACTCCTCCCGGGCCTCGTCGGTGACCTGACCGGCGATGACGGCGCGGTGCGGCACACCCTCCTCGACCGACCACGCGAGCACCCCGCCCGCGACCTTGCCGAGGAAGCTCGTCGCATCGAGTCGGCCCTCACCGGTCACCACGAGGTCGGCCTCCTCGAGCGCGCGGTCGAGGCCGGTGACCCGGGCGACGACCTCGAAACCGGGTTCGAGCCGGGCCCCGAGCGCGGCGAGACCGCCGGCCAGACCACCGGCCGCGCCGGCCCCCTCGAGATCGGTGACGTCGACGCCCGTACGCTCGCGCAGGGTGCCCGCAAGGCTCGCGAGTCGCCGGGTGAGGAGGTCGACCTGGGCCGGGGTGGCGCCCTTCTGCGGCGCGAACACCCGCGCCGCGTCCACGAAGGCGGTCGATACGTCGCAGGCCACGGTGACCTCGAGCCCGCGCAGGCTCCAGCCGAGGGCCTCGATGGCACCGAGTCCTCCGTCGGTCGTCGCGCTCCCCCCGACGCATACGACCACCCGCCGGACACCCCCGGCCCGCGCGGCTGCGATGAGTTCCCCGGTCCCGCGGGTGGTCGCGCCGAGCGGATCGCTCCGTCGGGTGGCGAGCGCCCGACCACTCGCGCGCGCCATCTCGATCACCGCCGTGCCGTCGGGCAGCACGAGCCACTCGGCGTCGACCGGATCCCCGAGCGGACCCGTGACCGTCGTGACCCGACGGGATCCGCCGCGGGCCTCGTGCAACGTCTCGAGCGACCCCTCGCCACCGTCGGCCATCGGGATCTCGCGCACGTCCTCGTAGCCGGCGCGGCGCAATCCGGACCCGATGGCCCTCGCCGCCTCACCGGCGGACAACGTGGACCGGAACTTGTCCGGGCACGCGACGGCACAACCTCGGCGATCGGTCACGCCGCATAGATTGACCCACACCACCACCGGACGGCGAGTGCGGATCCACCGGCCCGCCGTCGACGTGGCCCGCTGCCGATTCGGAGGTCGAGCGTGCTCGAACGGGTCCCCCTCCTCGACAAGGAACTCGCCGACTACGCCACGATCATCGGCGACGAGGCGGTCGAGCGCATCCGCGACGCCGCCCGCGTGGTCGACGGCGCACGCGTCCTGCACGTGAGCGCCACCCCCTACGGGGGCGGGGTGGCCGAGCTCCTCGCGACGCACGTGCCGCTGCTCCGGAGTGTCGGGGTCGACGCGGACTGGCAGGTCATTCACGGGAGCGACGAGTTCTTCGGCGTCACCAAGAACGTGCACAACGCGTTGCAGGGCGCGGGTGAACCGTTCGACGACCGATCCCGGCACGTGTACCTCGAGAAGGTGCTCGAGAACACGCTCCTGCTCGAGGGGGACTACGACTTCGTGGTCATCCACGACCCGCAGCCCGCGGCGATGCGGACCTTCCGGGACCAGGCCCCGTCGCCGAACGCCGGGGCGAAGTGGATCTGGCGCTGCCACATCGACCTCACCGACGCCCGCCCGGACGTGTGGGACTTCTTCCTCCCGCACGTCGCCCAGTACGACGCGTCGGTGTGGACGATGCCCGGCTTCGTCCCCGCCTCGATGCCGGCCGGCGGGGTGCACATCGCACCGCCCTGCATCGATCCGCTCTCGGTGAAGAACCTCGAGCTGCCGGACCCGTTCGTCACCGAGATCTGCCGGCAGTACGGCATCGACACGGATCGCCCGATGCTCGTGCAGGTGAGCCGGTTCGACCCGTGGAAGGACCCGCTCGGCGTCCTCGAGGCCTACCGGATCGTGCGGGAGGAGATCCCCGACCTCCAGCTCGTGCTCGCAGGCTCGATGGCGACCGACGACCCTGAGGGCTTCCACGTGTGGGAGACCGTCGATGCCGCCCGGGCCGGTGAGCGGGACGTCCACCTGCTGTCGAACATCCAGCAGGTGGGGAACGTCCAGATCAACGCGTTCCAACGGGCGGCCGACGTCGTCGTGCAGAAGTCGCTGCGCGAGGGGTTCGGCCTCACGGTCGCCGAGGCCCTCTGGAAGGGCCGCCCGGTGCTCGGCGGGAACGTCGGCGGGATCGTGCTGCAGATCCGTGACGGCGTCGACGGCCACCTCGTCTCCTCGGTCGAGGAGACCGCCGCCCGGGCCCTCGAACTGCTGCGGGCCCCGGATCACGCCGACGCCCTCGGGGCGAACGGTCGGGAGCACGTCCGCTCCAACTTCCTGTCGACCCGCGAGCTCGAGGACTGGCTCACTCTGTTCGGCTCACTCGGCTGACCGCATGATCGTCGTCTCCCACCGAGGCCCGAACTCCTTCCGACGCGAGGGTGATGGCTTCGTCGCCCGGCGCGGGGCCGGGGGCCTCGTGTCCGTCCTGCGCCCGCTGCTGGCCCGGGACCGATCGACCACCTGGGTGGCGGCGGCGATCGGCGACGACGACCGGGCCGCGGTCGCGGCGGGAGCGGCGCACGTGCCCGACTTCCGGCTGCGTCTCCTCGCCCTGGACCCCGAGCTGCACCGGTTGCACTACGACACGTTCTCGAACGAGATCCTGTGGTTCCTGCACCACGGACTGTTCGACCTCGCGCGCCAGCCGCGCTTCGACCGAGCAGCCCACGGCGCGTGGGACGCCTACGTCGCGATCAACGAGGCCTTCGCCGACGAGGTCGCCGATCTCGCCCCCGACGGGGACACCGTCCTCGTGCAGGACTACCAACTCGCACTCGTCGGGGGCCTGCTGCGCGAGCGTCGACCCGACCTGCGCATCTCGACGTTCACCCACATCCCGTTCTGCGGGCCGAACTCCATCCGGGTGCTCCCGGAACCGGTCGCCAGCGCCATGCTGCGGACGATGGGGGCCACGAGCGTGGGGTTCCACACCGAACGGTGGGCGCGGGCCTACCGGGCCTGCGCGGTCGAGGTCCTCGGGGGCGCGCCGCCGGCTGCGTACGGCGACGCCTTCTGCCCGGACCTCGACGCACTGCGGGCCGAGGCGGCCCGGCCCGAGGTGCGGGCGGCGGCCGCCGGGTTCGACGACCTCGCAGCCGGCCGATCGCTCATCGTGCGCAGCGACCGGATCGAGCCCTCGAAGAACATCGTGCGGGGACTGCTGGCGTTCGAGGCACTGCTCGAGGAGCGGCCCACGTGGCGGGACCGCGCGGTGATGGCGGTGCTCGTGAACCCGTCCCGGGAGACCATCGACGCCTACCGGGCCCTGCGGGTCGAGATCGAGCGGACCGCCGAGCGGATCAACGAGCGCTGGGGACGCGGCGACCGGTCGCCGGTCGTCCTCGATGCCCGGGACGATTTCGCCCGGTCACTCGGCGGACTGGTCCGGGCCGATGTGCTCTTCGTCAACCCGATCAAGGACGGACTCAACCTCGTGGCCAAGGAGGGTCCGGCGGTGAACGAACGGGACGCGCCCCTGTGCCTGTCCCGCGACGCCGGCGCGTTCGACGAACTCGGCGACGACTGCGTCCCGGTCCAGCCCTACGACATCGTGCAGACCGCGGGGGCGCTCGCGCTCGCGCTCGAGATGCCGGCGGACGAACGTCGGCTCCGGGCCGCGCGGCTGCGGGACCGCATCGGTGCTCGCCGCCCGGCCGACTGGCTCGCGACCCAGATCGACCACGCGTCCTGAGGTCGCCTCAGCGGCCGAGTGCGCGAGCGAGGACGCCGAGCGCCTGCGACAACCCGTGGGGGCCGGCCACCACGAGGTCGACGCGCTCCGCGAGGTCATCGGGAGCCTCGGCCGAGCGCACGCCGATGCGCACCGCGGCCTCGAGGTAGCCCTCGGACACGAGCGCGGCCGCCGCGTCGAACGCCGGGAGATCGCCGAGGTCGTCACCGGCGACGACGACCGCCCGGAGCGCCGAGCCCGGGTCGCGCACCGCGCCGGGTGCTCCCAGCACGAGCTCGCGCACCGCGCTGCCCTTGTCCACCGGGACGTCGGGGCGCAGCTCGATCGCCATGCGCCCGGCCACGGTGGCCAGACCGTGGCGCGCCGCGGCGGCGCGGGCCCACTCGGTCGCCGCCTCGCCGACCGCCGGGTCCTCCCGCCAGTGGAGCGTCACCGCGACCCCGCCCTTCTCCTCCACCCGCAGGGTCGGGAACTCGGACCGGGCACCGGCCGCGAACGCGGCCAGATCCGTCCTCGCGAGCGCGTCGGCGGCGCGGGGGTCGAGGACCGTCGACCTCCCGGGTCCCTCGCGTTCGAGGCCGTACTGGCCGAGCAGCACCGCACCGGGCACCGGCACCGCACGGCGGAGGAACTCCACGGGACGCCCGCTCACCACCGCGATCGGGCGCACCCGGCCGACGAGCCGTCGCAGCGCCTCGATCGACTCGGGGAGGGCCCGGGCCGTCGCCGGATCATCGACGATCGGCGCGAGCGACCCGTCGAAATCGAGGACGACGCCGATCGCCGGCGCACACGCGACGACCGGGGCGAACGCGGCACGGACGCGCCGACGGGTCAGGTGCCGATGATGACGAGGCAACTCGCGCGCTCGGCGCCCGCCGGCACGGGCGACGGCATCGGCTTCACCACCGCGGTGGAGCTCACCACCGTCGCGACCGTGGTGCACTCCCGCTGGTACCCGGAGGTGAAGTACACGGTGGTGCCGGCCTGCGCGGGCGCATCGCCGGGGGTGAGGGTCTGGTAGCCGAGCGAACGCAACTGGTTGGTGAGGGTGGCCGCCGCCCCGCTCCGGCCCGAACCGTTGAGCACGAGCACCGTCACCTGCTGCGGCGGACGCGCCGTCCCCCCGCCCCTGCGGGTGGTGGAGGTCGACGGCGCCGTGGTCGTGGTCGCCGGCGTCGTGGTGGTCGTGGCGACCGCCGCCGTCGTCGTCGTGGACCCGTCGCCGATCGGGCCCGATCCATCGTCGATGGCCTGGAGCAGCACGATGCCGATGATGATGGCGACCGCGATCAGCAGGCCGCCGCGCACCGCCGGGTTCGCGAGCAGCCCACCGCCGGACTGCGGGGTCCGGGTCCGGCCGCCACCGGGATTCGTCGGGTCGGTCACGACTGCGACCCTATCCGGCGGGCCCGGCCGACCGGCGGCACACCCGACCCGCGCCCGGGGCGCGACGACCGAGGACGGTGGAGCCGGAGGTCGGCTTCGAACCGACGACCTGCCGCTTACAAGGCGGCTGCTCTGGCCAACTGAGCTACTCCGGCGGCGCACGACCGGGGACGGACGCGTGGGCCACGGTAGCGGCCGCGCCTCACCCCGCGGCGCGGCGACGAGCGACCGCGAAGCAGGCGACCGCGGCCGCCGCCGACACGTTGAGGCTGTCGAGGTGCCCGACGAGGTCGATGCGGGCGACGAGTTCGCACCGGTCCCGCGTGAGGCGGGCCAGACCACGGCCCTCGGCCCCGAGCACGAGGACGACGGGCGCGTCGGCCACCGGCAGGTCGTGGACGTCGGTCTCACCATCGGCGTCGAGTCCGACCGACCAGACACCGGCCCGCCGGGCCCGGTCGAGGAACGCCGGGAGTCCCGCGGCCTGGGCGACGGGGAGCCACTCGGCAGCACCGGCGGCCGCCTTCATCGCGGCCGGGCTCAGGCGCGCGCTCCGGTGCTTGGGGATGACGATCCCCGTCGCGCCCGCGAGTTCAGCCGTGCGCATCACCGCCCCGAGGTTGCCGGGATCCGTCACGCCGTCGAGTGCCACGATGAACGCACGCGGGTCGGCGAGGAGCGTGTCGGGGTCGACCGGTTCGATCGCGGCCGCCCGCGCCAGCACGCCCTGGGGTGCCTCCGACTTCGCCATCGCGGCCAACTGGGCCGGCGCGACCTCCCGCACCCGCACCCCGCCCTCGAACGCGAGGTCGACGATCTCGTCGATCCCCTCGCGCTCCTCCCGCCCGGTGGCGATGAGCACCTCCCGGATCGGCCGGCGGTGGGCACGCAGCAGTTCGCGCACCGCGTTGATGCCCTCGACCTGGTCGCCACCGAGCCCCCGCTCGCCGCTCGAGGCGCGCCGCTCGCCGTACTCCTCACGCCCGCCGTCGCGACGGCCGCTCCGGGCACCGCGATCCGTGCCGCGCTCGCCCCCGCGCCGGGCGCCGCCCCCGGCGCGGTTGCGGCCACCGCCCCGTCGTTCGGCGCTCATCGGTGCCAGCGCGTGCCGCCGGGGGCGTCCTCGAGGACGATCCCGCGGGTCGCGAGCTCGTCGCGGAGGCGGTCCGCCGTCGCGAAGTCCCGGGCCGCCCGCGCCGCGTCGCGTTCGGCGACGAGGGCGTCGATCTCCGCATCGTCCTCGCCCGCGGCGGTCTCGCCCACGCCGACCCCGAGCACCCCGGCGAGGGTCACGACGGTCGCGAGCAGCGTCGCCGCCCCCTCGGTGTCGCCCGCGTCGATGGCGGAGTTGGCCCGGCCGACGGCATCGAACACCGCGGCGAGTGCCGCCGGCGTCCCGAAGTCGTCGTCCATCGCCCGGCGGAACGCGTCCACCGTGGTCGGGTCGGAACCGGCGGCGGCCACGACCCCTGCCCCGTCGGCCCGGCGGGCCAGCGCGTCGAGCCGATCGACCGCGCGCGCCGCGGCGGCGATCTCCTCGGGTCCGAGCTCGGTCTGCGACCGGTAGTGGGTCTGGAGCACGGCGACGCGCAGCGCGCGTCCCCCGTGCGCGTCGATCGCCTCGCCGAGGGTCGTGAAGTTGCCGAGGGACTTCGACATCTTCTCGCCGCCGACCATCACCATCCCCGAGTGGATCCAGTGCCGGGCGAAGGCGTACCCGGCCGCCTCGGCCTGGGCCCGCTCGTTCTCGTGGTGCGGGACCGCGAGGTCGTCCCCGCCGCCGTGGATGTCGAACCCCTCACCGAGCAGGTCGAGCGACATCGCCGAGCACTCGATGTGCCAGCCGGGTCGGCCACGACCCCACGGGGAGTCCCAGTCGGGCTCCCCCGGCTTGGCCGCCTTCCACAGCGCGAAGTCGACCGGGCTGCGCTTGGCCTCGTCGACCTCGACCCGAGCCCCTGCGCCCTCGAGGAGATCGTCGAGGCGCCGGTGCGAGAGTTCGCCGTAGCCCGGGTAGGTCGGCACGGCGAAGTAGACGCCCTGGCCCTCGATGACGTAGGCGTGTCCGCCGGCCACGAGCTCACCGATGAGTTCGAGCATGCGCTCGATGTACTCGGTCGCGTGCGGCACGGCATCGGGTCGGCGGACCGCGAGGCGGTCCATCTCGGCCCAGTAGGCCGCCTCGTACCGGGACGCGACCTCGGGCTCGGTGCTGCCCTCGCGGGCCGCCCGTCCGATGATCTTGTCCTCGATGTCCGTGATGTTGCTGACGAAGGTGACCTCGAACCCCCGCCACTCCAGGTACCGCCGGATCGTGTCGAACGCGATCGCGGTGCGGCCGTGGCCGAGGTGCGGGACGTCGTAGACCGTCGGACCGCACACGTAGAACGACACCCGCCCGGGCGTCCGGGGCTCGAGCGCGACCCGACGTCCGACCAGCGTGTCGTGGAGGCGGACGCCGTCGCTCATCCCGGCGAGGCTAGCCAACCGATCCGGCGACCCGGAGCGGCGGATGCGACACCGTCACCCGCGGCAGAGCATCGCGACGGCCCAGCACGCGATGCCCTCGACCCGGCCCACGAAGCCGAGACCCTCGCCCCGCTTCGGCGTGATCGATACGTGCATCGGGACGCCGAGGGGCTCCTGCAGCGGCGCGAGCGCGGCCCGCACACCGTCCGCCATCGCCGTGAGGTGCGGTGCGAGGCGCGGCTGCTCGGCTGCGACCGTCACGTCGACGTTCTGGACCCACCACTGCTCGCGGGCGACCCGGGACGCCACGTCGGCGAGCAGCCCCATCGAGGACACTCCGGCGTACGCGGGATCGCTCGCCGGGAACAACGTGCCGAGGTCGGGCAGGCCCGCCGGACCCAGCAGCGCATCGGCCACCGCGTGCGCGACCACATCGGCGTCCGAGTGGCCGACGAGTCCCGGACCGTCGATCGTGACGCCGCCCATCACGAGCGGACCGTCGCCGCCGAACGGGTGCACGTCGAAGCCGAGTCCGACCCGCAGGATCATCCCTCCACCCCCGTCCCGAGCCAGGCCTCGAGCACGACGAGGTCGTCGCGATCGGTGACCTTGCGGTTGCGCGCCTCACCCGGCACCACCACGACCGTACCGCCCGCCCGTTCGACGAGGCCCGCGTCGTCGGTCGCGTCCCCTCCGGCCTCATGGGCCCGGCGCAGCACCGCGGCTCGGAACGCCTGCGGCGTCTGCACCGCGACGAGGTCGCGGCGTTCGATCGTCTCGACCACCCGGCCCGCATCCACCCGCTTGACGGTGTCGGCGACGGGTACGCCCGGGATCGCGGCGTCGGCGCCCGCCTGCACCGCCTCGATGACGGCGCGCCAGAGATCACGGCTCGCGAGCGGCCGCGCCGCGTCGTGCACCACGATCACCTCGGCGTCCTCCGGGATCGCAGCGAGCCCCGCTCGCACCGAGTCGGAACGCTCCGCCCCGCCGACCACGACCGCGTGGACGGGCGGGCCGTCCCAGCGTTCACCCTCGGGCAGGACGAGCACGACGGCGTCCACGACGTCGTGGGCCCCGTGCACCGATCGGTCGACGACCCGCGTCCCCGCCACCTCGAGGAACTGCTTCCGGGCGCCGAAACGCGCACCGCGGCCGGCTGCGAGGAGGATCGCCCAGGTGGTCACGCCTCCATGATGCCCGAGGGCATCGCCTCGGGATGCACCTCGCCGACCGGGCGGGCGAAGATGATCCGACCTGCGGCGTTCGGCACGACGGAGGAGACCACGACCTCGATCCCGGGACCGCCGACCGCAGTGGCTCCGCCGTTCACCACGACCATCGAGCCGTCCTCGAGGTACCCGACCCCCTGACCCGGCTCCCGACCCGGCTTCACGAGCCGGACGGTGAGCAGCTCGCCGCCGAGGACCGGCGCGGTGAGGTCGGCCGCGAGTCTCCGCAGGTCCAGCGCCGGGACGCCGCGGAGCTCGGCGACCCGGGCCAGTGGCGCGTCGGCGGTCAGGAGCCGCAGTTCGAGCCGCTGCGCGAGCGCCACGAGCTTGGCGTCGACCTCGGTGGCCTCGGGGACCTCGTCGTCGAGCACGCTCACCCGGACCCGGGCCTCGCGCTGCATCGACTGGATCGACTCGAGGCCGCGGCGTGCACGTCGACCGCGCGCATCCTCCGCCCCCCGGTCCGCGAACCCCTGCAGTTCGTCGAGCACGAACCGGGCGATGAACAGATCGTCGTGGATGACGCCGGCGGTGACGAGGCTCGCGAACCGACCGTCCATGATCGCCGAGGTGTCGACGAGGTACCCGTCGCGCGCATCGAAGGCCTGCGCACGCACGAGGGGGCGGGTCGACAGGCCGGCCGCGGCGAACAGGTCGTCGCTGCGCGCCGCGCCCAGACGGAACCCGAGCACCCCGAGGACCCAGGTCACGATGCCGGCGATCGGGATCGACAGCGCCGGGTGCACGTGGACGAGCACGGGCAGGGTCGCGATGCCGCCGAGGAGTGCACCTCCGATGCCGACGGCGAGGCCGGCGAACAGCCGCGGCCCGGCCACCGGGGCCACACGGCGCTCGACCGCACCCATCGCGCGGTCGATCGACCGACCGAGGAGGCCACCCGACACGAACCCGATGAGGACGCCGAGCATCGCCCCGAGACCCCCCGCGGTCGGCGAGTCGGGTGCGAGGTCGCGCGCCAGCCAGTAGCCCGCGGCCGTTCCGAGCAGGACGACGAACCCCCGCATCACCTCGACGAACACCTGACCACCTCCCGGATCACGACGACTCGACCGCTCGGCGCGATCGGAGCCGGAGCACGCCGGCGGACCGGTGGGCACGTGGGAGCATCGGCAGGTCGGCGGCGCCGCTTGACCCCCTGGCGGGGTCGGCGCCCGATCGGCCGGGGTGCTAGTCGGCGGCCTTCTTCGCGGCCGCCTTCTTCGCGGCCGCCTTCTTGGCCGGAGCCTTGGTGGCCGCCGCCTTCGTCACTGCCTTCTTGGCCGGAGCCTTGGTGGCCGCCGCCTTCGTCGCCGCCTTCTTGGCCGGAGCCTTGGCGGCCTTGGCCGGTGCCGTCTCCGTGGCCTTCTTGGCCGGAGCCTTCGCCTTCTTCGGGATCGTCGGGTCGACCATCGGCTTGCGGTCCGGGATCGGCTTCGGCGCCGGGGTGCCCCCGGTCTTGCCGAGCACCTCGTCGAGGGTGATCTCGGCCTGGTCCTCGTCGACGTCGAGTGCGAAGGTCAACTCGCTCACGAGGATCTGGCGCGCCTTGCCGAGCATCCGCTTCTCCCCGGCCGACAGCCCCTTGTCACGCTCTCGGATCGTGAGGTTCCGGACGACCTCGGCGACCTGGTAGATGTCGCCGCTCTTCAACTTCTCGACGTGGTTCTTGAACCGCCGCGACCAGTTCGTCGGCATCCGGGCCTCACGCTTGCGGAGGACCGCGAAGACCTCCTCGACCTCCTCGTCGTTGATGACGTCGCGGAGGCCGATCTCGGCCGCGTTGTCGGCCGGGACCTTGAGGGTGAGCTCGCCGTAGGCGAGGCGGAGCACGAGGTAGTCCCGCTTCTCGCCGAACGCGACGACCTTCTCCCGGCGCTCGATGGTGGCGGCGCCGTGGTGGGGATAGACGACCTTGTCGCCGACCTCGAAGGGCATGGGGCTCCTTGGGGAGTTGCGAGACCCGACGCGGCGGCGGCGGGGGACCCGAGATTGTACTCCGATCCGGTTCCGGGTCCCAACGGCCGGATCGCCCGGTCGCGTGGGTAAGGTGCCGCCGTGCCCCGCCGACGTCTCCTCGACTCCACGGAACTCTTCAACGCCATGCCGGTCGAGGTCCTCGACGGGCTCCGGGACCGCGCCGTCGTGGAGCGCGTCGCCAAGGGGCAGGCCGTGTTCAGCGAGGGGGACGCGGCCGACCGCCTCTTCGTCGTGACCGAGGGCCGCATCGCCATCGCGAGCCGGGCCTCGGACGGCCGGGAGACCCTCGTGGCGGTCATGGAGGCGGGCGGGCTGTTCGGCGAGCTCGGGCTGTTCGACGGTGAGCCCCGGTCGGCCGACGCCCGGGCCCTCACGGATGCGGAGGTCCTCGCGGTCGACTACGCCGCGGTGCGCGCCGCCTTCGAGGCGCGTCCGGACCTGCTGTGGCTGGTCGTCCGCCTGCTCGCCCAGCGCCTGCGCGCGACCGACGAGGCGCTCGCCGACGCGGTCTTCCTCGACGTCCCGGCCCGCACCGCCAAGCGTCTGCTCGAACTGGCCGGCGATCGGGACGACTTCCAGCTGCCGATGACCCAGGAGGACCTCGCCGGTCTGGTCGGTGCCTCACGCGAGCGGGTCAACAAGGCGATCGCCATGTTCACCCGGCTCGGCTGGGTCGAGACCACGGGTCGCGGCCACTACCACATCCTCGATCGCGAGAGCCTCGCCCAGCGCGCCGAGCAGTGACGCCGGCGGCGCCGCGGCGTCACCCGAGGAAGGCCAGGATCCGTCGCCACGCGTCGGCGGCGTCGTCAGGCCGGTGGGCCGGGCGCGACGGATCGTGGAGGAAGCCGTGGTCGGCGTCCGGGTACACGACGACCTCCGAACCCGGCACCGCACCGAGCGCAGCACGCAGCGCGTCGACGTCGGCCGACGGCGTCCAGTGGTCGACACCGCCGAGGATGGCGAGGGTCGGACACGCGTCGACGAGCCCGGGGAGCGGTTCGGCGACGGCCGGTCCGCGCCAGGCCTCGGGGACGCGGATCATCCCGTAGCAGGAGACCGCGCGGTCGAACCGGTCGGTCCCGGCGGCCTTGAGGGCGTAGAGGCCACCCATGCAGAAGCCGAGGATCGCGACCTCGGCGACCCCGTCCTCGACCACGAGCAGGTCCGCGGCCGCGGCGAGCGTGCCGAGCGCCCGGTCGTCGTCGAGACCGGGCACGAGCGCGAATCGATCCTCGACCGTCAGGCCGTCACGCTCGTCCGCCGGCACACCGGGGAACGGTTCGACCACCACGACGGCGTGGCCGTGGGTCGCGAGCCGGCGGGCGAGATCGTCGAAGAGCGGCCGGAGTCCGAAGATGTCCGGGTGCACGACGATCCCCCGACGCGGCATGCCGAGTGGTCGCGCGTGGATCACGTCGACCGCCGTGTCGTCGGGCGCGCGCACCGCGGTGCGCCCGACCTCGACCTCCTCGGAACCCTCGATGAGTTCGGCCATGCGTGCCCTCCGTCCGATCCGCGCCGTGAGGGTACGCGGCTCAGCTGTAGCGCTCGAGGATCGACGCCTCGGCCAGGCGCGCCAGGCCGTCCTTGATCGCCTGGGCCCGCACGTCACCCACCCCCTCGACCTCGGTGAGGTCGTCGAGGCTCGCCCGCAGGATCCTCGGCAGCGATCCGAACCGCTCGACGACCGCCTGCGCGATCGCGTCCGGCAGCCTCGGGATCTTCGCGAGCAGCCGGTGCCCGCGCGGTCGGACCGCGTCCTCGAGCACCGGGTCGCCGTCGTGGCCGAGGACCCGGGCCACCTCGACGATGTCGACGATCGCCTCGGTGTCGAGGAGCGCGAGCGCGTCGACGATCCGGTCGGTACCGGCCGCGTTCGCGGTGCGGTAGTCCTCGATGAGGAGCCGGTGGTCCTCATCCACCCCGACCATGAGCTCCTCGAGTTGGAGGAGCACCAACCGGCCGTCGGTGCCGAGCTCGACGACGTACTCCTCGATCTCGTCCGCGATGCGCCGGACCATCTCGGCCCGCTGCAGCGCGGTGGCGACGTCCCGCCAGGTCACGAGGTCCTCGATCTCGACCGCGGACAGGCTCGTCGACACCGCATCGAGCCGCTGCCGGTAGCGCTCGAGGATCTGCATCGCCTGATCCGCCCGGGCCAGGACGCGGGCGACGGGCTCGAGCTGCCGCTTCTCGCCGCCGCGGTGGATCGCGACGACGCTCATGTCCTCGGACACGGTGATCGTGGGGACGGCCACCTGACGCCCCACCCGTTCCGCGGTGCGGTGCCGGGTGCCGGTCTCCGAGGTCGGGATGTCGGGATCGGGCACGAGGTGGACGTTGGCCCGGGCGATGCGCGTCGCGTCGGCCGAGAGGATGATCGCGCCGTCCATCTTCGCGAGTTCCGAGAGTCGTTGCGGCGAGAACTCGGCGTCGAGGAGGAACCCGCCGGAGCAGATCGACAGGACCTCGGGGCCGTCACCGACCACGACGAGCGCACCCATGCGGGCCTGGAGGATGCGATCGAGGCCCTCCCGCAGCGGTTGTCCGGGCGCGACGAGCCGCAGGGCGGCGAGCATCGCGTCGGATCGGCTGGGCGTCGGCACCGTGGTCCTCCCGGCGTCAGGTGGGCGGAAGGGTAATCGGGACCGCGCCGATCCGGCTCGGGTCCCCGCCACCGGGACGCGAAGGGGACACGCGCCCCCGGACCGGACTCAGTCGGCCCCGGCGCGCACCCCGGCGGCGTGCAGTGCCTCGACCACGCTCCCGACGCGCAGCAGCGTGATGCCATCGACGTCGGGGGTGGAGACCGGGACCACGGCTCGTCGGAACCCGAGTCGGGCGGCCTCGCCGAGCCGCCGCGGGGTCTGTGCGGCCTGCCGCAGTTCGCCGCCGAGTCCGATCTCCCCGATCGCCACGAGGTCGTCGGGCACCGCGACACCGAGGCGCGCGCCGGCCACCGCGAGCACGAGCGCGAGGTCGGCCCCGGCCTCGGCGACCCGTACCCCGCCGGCGACGCTCGTGTACACGTCGGCGTCGCCGAGGGGCAGACCCGCCCGCGCGTCCAGCACCGCGAGCAGCATCGCGAGGCGCGAGGACTCGAGCCCCTGTGCGCTGCGGCGCGGCATCGGCGCGGTCGTCGTGCTCACGAGCGCCTGGACCTCGACGAGCAGCGGACGCGCCCCCTCGAGGACGGGCACCACGATGGAGCCCGGGGAACCGGGGCGGCGGTCCGAGAGGAAGAGTGCACTCGGGTCCGGCACGTCGACGAGGCCGGTCTCCCCCATCTCGAACAGACCGAGCTCGTGGGTCGCGCCGAACCGGTGCTTGAGCGCGTGGAGCATGCGGAGTGCGTGGTGGCGATCGCCCTCGAACTGCAGGACGGTGTCGACCACGTGCTCGAGGGCGCGCGGACCCGCGAGGTTGCCGTCCTTCGTGACGTGGCCGACGAGCACGACCGCGAGGTTCCGCTCCTTGGCCAGTCGCACGAGGCGGTGCGCGCACTCGCGGACCTGCGCGACCGAACCGGGTGCGCCCGGGAGATCCGGATCGACGACGGTCTGGATCGAGTCGATGGCGAGGACGTCGGGCTGGGTCGCCTCGACCTGGGCGACGACGTGCGCGAGCGACGTGTCGGACACGAGCAGGAGGTTCGACTCGAGGGCCCCGAGCCGCCCGGCGCGCAGACGGACCTGCTCGCAGGACTCCTCGGCCGAGACCAGCAGGCACCGGGCCCCGCCCGCGGCCATGCGACCGAGCGCCTGGAGCAGGAGCGTCGACTTGCCCATCCCCGGTTCTCCGCCGAGGAGCGTGACCGACCCGGCGACGAGTCCCCCACCGAGGACCCGGTCGAGCTCGGCGACCCCGGTCGGTCGCCGTGCCGCGCCGAGTGGGTCCACCTCGTCGATCGGGACGGCGGCGGCCAGGGTGCCGACGATCGCGCCCCGACCGGTCGGGTCGTCGACCTCCTCGACGAGGGTGTTCCACTCCCCGCACTCCGGGCACCGGCCCAGCCATCGGGGGGACTGGGCACCGCAGTCGGTGCAACGGTGGCGAACACGTGTTCGGGTCATGGGCGCAGCGTAGCGTGGGGCTGTGACGGCATCGGCGGACCTGGTCGTGGGCTTCGACCTCGACATGACCCTCATCGACTCCCGGCCCGGGGTCGCCGCCACCTTCGCCGAGCTGAACCGGGTGCTCGGCACGGCCATCCCCGGGGACGAGCTGGCCGAACGGCTCGGGCCGACCCTCGAGATGGAGATGGCGGCCTTCTTCCCGCCCGAGGAGATCCCGGCGGTCTGTGACCGGTTCCGGGAGATCTACGCCACCATCGGGGTCGCCGGGTGCAGCCGGCTCCCGGGGGCCGAGGCCGCGCTCGGGACGGTGGCCGCGCTCGGCGGCCGGACCCTCGTGGTGACCGCGAAGTACGAGCCGAACGCCCACCGCTGTCTGCGGGCCGTGGACCTCCGCGTCGACCACGTGGTCGGCTGGAAGCACGGTCCGCAGAAGGGTGCCGCACTGCTCGAGCACGGCGCGCTCGCGTACATCGGCGACACTCCCCCGGACATCGAGGCGGCCCGGGCCGCCGACGCGATCGCCGTGGCCGTCGCGTCGGGGCCGTGGTCCGCGGAGCAGCTCGCCGCGCACGGCGCCGACGTCGTGCTCGGGTCCCTGCTCGAATTCCCCGCCTGGTTGGCCGCCGCGCTCGACGCCTGATCAGCGGGGCGGCGCGTGCCGCCCGTGGCGGCGGCGCGGCGCGTGCGCCCCGTGAGCACCCTTCGGGAGTCGGAGCGTCGGATCCTCGTCGACCTCGTGCGGGAGGTGGCGCCGAGCGCCCGGGGAGTGTCGACCGCGGGGTCGACGCCGTTGCACCCGGATGCTCGCGACCACGATCGCCACCGCTCCGAGCAGGGCGAGGACGCCGAGCAGCGCGAGCAGCACCGAACCCCAGTGCCAGACCGTGCTGCTCGCGTCGAGGTCGATCCGTCCGTCCACCGGGGTGGCCCGCTGGGGGGACGAGCCCGGGAGCCGGGCCTCGGCCGCGAGGCGCAGGTCGGCGGCGACGGTCCGGTCGAGGGCCGCGGCCACGGCGGCCGGATCGACCCCGGCCGCGCGCACCCGGGCCACGAGCGCGGGGTCCTCGGCGAGCCCGCTGCGCACCGCGCCGGCATCGAGGTCGATGCGGACGCGGTACGTGTCACGCAGGCCGCCGTCGCGGTGCTCGAGTTCGAAGGTGCGCACGATCGGTGCGTCCCCGGTGATCTCCCGCACGATCCGGGTGGCCTCGGCCGGATCCGCGAAGGGCTTGGAGACCGTGAGGGTCGCACCGCCGCCGGATCGACGCCACCCGCGCACCCGCCACCCGGCGGCCGCGAGGTCCTCGACGCGCACGGCGTCGGCGAGGCGGCGTCCGTCGACCTCGGCCGCCCGTCGGGCCGCCGGGTCCAGGTGGACCCGCACCGCGACCTCGCCGGCGCCGGAGGCGTGCATCCGGACGACGAGGGTCGTGTCGACGCGGCAGGCGGCGAGCAGGATGCTCGCCGCCGCCACCAGGATGAGTGCGCGCCCGCGCACGGTGCACGCGGAGGGTGTCAGCCCTCCGAACCGCTTCCGGCCAGTTCGACCGGGGGCGGCTCGATGCCCTCGATCGTGCGGAACACGATCTCCTCGCCCTCGGCGTCGACGAGGATCGACTCGCCCGTGTGCAACTCCTTCCAGAGCAGCTTCTCGGAGAGCGGGTCCTCGACCAGACGCTGGATGGCACGCCGCAGCGGACGGGCGCCCAGCGTGGGGTCGTACCCCTTGGCCGTGAGGAGGTCCCGGGCCGCGTCGGTGAGGTCGAGGCTGATGCCCTGACCCTGCAACTGGTCCTGCACCCGCTTGATGAGCAGGTCCACGATCGAGTGCACCTCGTCGCGGGTCAGCTCGCCGAACACGATGACCTCGTCGATGCGGTTGAGGAACTCGGGCCGGAAGTGCCGCTTGAGCTCCTCGGTCACCTTGTCCTTCATGCGCTCGTACGTGACCGCGTCGTCGGCCTTCGCGAACCCCACGCCGGTCTTGCGCAGGTCGGAGGTGCCGAGGTTCGAGGTCATGATGATCACGGTGTTCTTGAAGTCGACCGTGCGACCCTGCGAGTCGGTCAGGCGGCCGTCCTCGAGGATCTGGAGCAGCGAGTTGAAGACGTCCGGGTGGGCCTTCTCGATCTCGTCGAACAGGACCACCGAGAACGGCTTGCGCCGCACGGCCTCGGTGAGCTGCCCGCCCTCGTCGT
>JALRDW010000043.1 GCA_023262065.1 Acidimicrobiia bacterium
AGTCGAGACCGTGACGATCGCGGGACGGACCGCAGGGATGAGCGTCCGGCCCGTGACCGGGACGAGTACGGCCGGGCCCGTACCGCCGGCGCACCGAAGCGCGCGGGCAAGCCCGGGGCGCCGAAGCGGAAGGGCCGGGGCGCGCCGGGCGCGTCGACGAAGGACAAGGGCAAGCCGCGCTGGGCGACGAAGGGCACCGGTCGATCCGGGGGCCCCGGCGGGCAGGGCGGCCGCCGAGGCTGACCGGCGCAGCGGTACGCTGCGCGCCGATGTACGGCGACCTCCTCGAGTCCCGCGAGATCCCGGGCACCATCCCCGGCTCGCGCGCGTGGTGGATCCTCGTGGACAGCGAGGACCATGCCGGACGACCGACGACCACCTCCGGCATCGTCTGCGCGCCCGCGGCGTCGGGGCGGGACCGCCCGGTGGTGGTCTGGTGCCACGGCACGACGGGGATGGGGGACACCTCGGTCCCCTCGGCCCAGGCCGATCCGGCGGGCGAACTCGTCACCGAGATGGAGCCGGCCGACCTCTCGGTGGTCGACCACGGCGTGCCGGGCATGACGCAGTTGCTCGCGGCAGGGATCGTGGTGGTCGCGCCCGATTACCAGGGGCTCGGCACCCCGGGCTTCCACCACTACGGCGTGAGCGCGACCGGCGCCCGTGACGCACTCGCCTCGGTCGCCGCGGCCCGACGGATCGACGGGTGCGGCGCGGGTGGCCGCGTCGCCGCGCTCGGGTGGTCCGAGGGCGGGGGCGTGGCCCTCGGTGTGCCGGAACTGCCGGAGGACGCCCGCCTCGGACTCGATCTGCGCGGGGTGGCGGCCTTCGCTCCCGGGGTCGCCGGGCTCGCCCTGAGCGTCGTCGGGCTCACCGGGGCCAACATCGTGGCGACCGACGGTCCGGACCCGCACACGCTCATGCTCCTCGTGGTCAACGGTTGGCTCCACGACGACCTCGATCCGCTCGACCTCCTCACGCCCCCGGCGCTCGCCATGCTCGAGGCGGAGTGGAACCGCCGCACCTGCCTCGAGCTCGGAGCCCTGGCCGCCGAGCTCGAACGTCGTGAGGGTCCGCTGCTCCGCCCGGACCCGCAGCGGGTCGACCGGTGGCTGGCCCGCATGGCCGAGACCTCGGCGGGTCGCGTCGCGGCGGACACACCGGTGTGGATCGCGACCGGCACCGACGATGCGACCGTGGTGCCGGCGTTCCAGCAGGCCTACGTCGACACGGCGCGGGCCC
This sequence comes from Acidimicrobiia bacterium, assembly GCA_023262065.1. Classification (GTDB taxonomy): domain Bacteria; phylum Actinomycetota; class Acidimicrobiia; order IMCC26256; family IMCC26256; genus IMCC26256. The sequence goes on from JALRDW010000043.1 coordinate 1,243, forward strand.
TCGGGACGGAGGTCACGCAACGGCAGTACGAGGGTGCCGACCACGTCGGCGTCGTGTTCGCCGCGCAGGCCGATGCGTCCGCGGTGCTGCTCGACCGGCTCGACGCCTGACCCCCGTCGGCCGGGTCCCGCTCAGCGCTCGGGGAAGACGTACTCGACCTCGGTGAACGAGTCGACCGGGAACGCGTAGAGCAGGCGCAGCACCTCGTCGCCCGTGTTGCGCACGAAGTGAGGGGTGCCACCGGGGACGAACACGACCGAGCCGGCCTCGACCGGGTGCTCCTCGCCGTCGATGTGCACCTGCCCGCGTCCGGCGAGGAAGTAGTAGAGCTCGTGCGGGGCGTGGTGGTGGAGGGCGCCGTCGACGGTCGCGCCGGGCTCGATGTCGGCCGTGCCCGCGGTGAGGCCCGCCGTGGGGGTGCGGTCGCCCGACACCAGCGTCCGCCAGGTGACGATCTCGCCCCAGCCCTCGACCTCGAGGTCGCGCTCGTGCGCGATGTGCGCTCGGATGTCGTCCACGGCGGCGGAGTCCTCCCCGGGTCGCGGCGCGCCCGTCGGGACGGAGCCTAAGGTGCGCCGACCGGGCCGGGGGCCCGCGACGAACGGAGCGACGGGTGGCCATCGACATCGGACGGATCGGCATCTGGGCGGGGGTGCTCGACGCGCACCCGACCCGGGACGTACAGGTCGCCTGCCGGGAACTCGAGGCCATGGGCTACCCGACGCTGTGGATCCCCGAGGCGGTGGGCCGCGACCCGTTCGTGGCCGCCGGCACGCTGCTCGCGGCGACCGAGCGCCTCCGCCTCGCGACCGGGATCGCCAACATCTACGCCCGTGACCCCATGACGACGGTGGCCTGTCAGCGCACCCTCGCCGAGGCCTACCCCGGTCGGTTCCTGCTCGGCCTCGGGGTGAGTCACCATCACCTCGTGGAGCGTCTGCGCAAGCACGACTACTCGAAGCCGCTCAGCTACATGCAGGAGTACCTGCGGGCGATGGACGCGGCGATGTTCGCCGCCGTCGGCCCGGCCGAGGATCCGGGCCGGGTGATCGCCGCGCTCGGGCCGCGGATGCTCGAGACCGCGGCGGCCCAGGCCAGCGGCGCGCATCCATACCTCACCACGCCCGAGCACACGGCCCGGGCCCGGGCGACGATGGGACCCGACGCGCTGCTCGCCCCCGAGCAGATGGTGGTGCTCGAGACCGACGCGGACGCGGCGCGCGCCATCGCCCGACAGGGCCTCGCGGTCTACCTGCGGGCACCGAACTACCAGCGCAACCTGCGCACGCTCGGGTTCGACGACTCCGACTGGGCCGATCCGAAGGCGGCGAGCGACCGCCTCGTCGATGGTCTGGTCGCGTGGGGGAGCACCGCGGCGGTGCGGGACCGGGTCGCCGAGCACCATGCGGCCGGTGCGGACCACGTGTGCGTGCAGGTGCTGCGGGCGGACCTCACCATCCCGGTCGCGGAGTGGCGCGAACTCGCCGGGGCGCTCCTCGCCGACTGAGCGTTCCGGCGTCGGCCCCGCGGCGGGGACCGGTGCGGCTCAGTGGGACTCGACGTCGACGATCAGCACGCAGCACGGCGCGTGGTGGGCCACGCGGTTCGCGACACTGCCCTGGAAGAATCGCTTGCGCGAGTGCATCCCGTGGTTGCCGACGACCACGAGGTCGCCCTGCACCTCGGTCGCGAGCTCGCACAGGACGTCGGCGGGCTCACCGGCGACCGCGTGCGTCGTGACCGGGACCCCGGCCGCGGTGGCGATCGCTGCGGCGTCCCCGATCACGTGCCGGTTCTCGGCGTCGATCGCCTCGTCGAGGGCCTCGAAGTCGACGCTCGCCGCGCCGGGTGCGCTGTCGGCGATCCCGGCGGCGATGGAGGTCACGGGCTTGAAGCCGTGGGCGACGTGGAGGGTCGCCCCGAGGGCCGAGGCGAGCTCCACCGCCCGCCGCACGACCGCGAGGTCCTTCTCGGATCCGTCCGTCCCCACGACGATCGACTGGTACATCGCTGCTCGTGCCCCTTCGCCCGACCCGTCCGGTCCGCCCGGACGGGTGGACCCCGCAGCGGAGGCTAGCGGGACGCGGGGCGGGCGGCGGAGAGCGCCACCGCGCCCGTCCAGTCGTTGCGGGCGACACTCGCGGTCGACCCCGGGGTCTCGATCGCGTACGCCCGGGAGTTCACGTGCACCCGGTCGCTGTTGTCGGCGATCGTCACGCCCGACCACCGGCCGACGCTCATGAGGGAGCGGTGGAGGTTCGAGCGTCGGAACTCGCCCGGGTCGAGGCTCCGGTTGCCGGTGATCGTCACGCCGGTCCGGTCCGTGGGCGAACCGTTGGTGATCTTGATCGCCAGGTGGCCGCTCGTGATCGAGTTGTCGGCGATCGTGAGCCCGGTCGCCACCGTCTGCGCGGTGCCGATGAACTGGAAGTAGCCGAGCGAACCACCGGTGCCCGAGTTCCCGGTGATCGTGACGCCGGACCATCCGTGCACCGGGGCGGGCTCGGAGTCGAACACGAAGCGCCCGACGCCGGTGAGGCTGTTGCGGCGGATCATGAGGTTCGACCCGCCGTGGATCACCATGCCGTGGCGGCTCGCGGACCGCATCACGTTGTCCTCGATGGTGACGTCCTTGAGCAGCTTGCCGCGGGTGGTCTGGCTCGCGAGGTAGATGAAGTCGCCCCACACGTTGCGGATGGTCATCCGGTCGACCCGCATGTTCGCCGCGATGTCGTCGTCGTTGTCCCCACCGATGAGGATCCCCATCCAGTCCTCGCGGTTCGGGTCGTAGCGCCCGCCGGTCTGGGACCCGACGAGCGTGCCGTTGGTGATGCGCACGTTCGTCGCCCCGGCGGTGAAGATCATCGGGTTGCCCCACCGCTTGCGCGGGTCGAGCACGGCCCCGTTGCCGTACCGCCAGGGCGTCGTGGTGCGCTGGGTGATGGTCGCGCCGTTGAGGTCGATGGTGACGTTCGAGAGGTTGAACGCCGGGATGTCCTTCCACATGGCGGCGACGATGCCGCCGATGCCCGTCGCCTTGCGCTGCAGGATGAGGCCGTAGTCGGCCCAGTAGACGCCGTTCGGTTGGAACCGCACGGTGATGGGCGCCGCTGCGGTGGCCGCCGGGATGCTGGCGATCCACTGCTGCAGTGCGGTGGAGACCTCCACCCGGCCGGTCGCGTCGATCGAGGTGGGCACGGTGTAGACACCCGCCACGCCGACGGCCGCCGGGCGCGCCGGGGCGGGGCTCGGTGCGACGGCGGCCACGCTGGCCGCACCACCGGCGCAGCCGACCGGCACGGACCGCGAGGCGGCCGACCATGCGGGCGGCGGATCGGTCGGGCACGGTGCCGGACCCGCGGCGTGGGCCGTCCCGGCCCCGCCGAGCGTCGAGAGGGTGATGGCGGCCGCAGTGGCGGCCACGGCGATCCGGCGGGCTCCGCTCCCGACGTTGCGCATGGTGTGCTCCGTGTGTCCCGGCGTGGCCCTGGCCCGCCACGCTCCGTGGTCACCATCGGTCCGAGGTCCCGGGTCCTTGAGGGCGCCGCACGCGAATGACCCGTACGACCCGGGTCGTCGACGGGGCAGGTCGCGGCGGGCCCGGGTCCTTGGGCCCACGCCGGGTGCGCGCGGGTACCGTGCGGCGTCCACCGACCCGAGGAGTCCCACCATGCCGCTCTCCGACATCGCGCTCGCCTCCCTCGACGGATCCCCGGGCGCGCTGGGCGCGACCGACGGGAACGTCACGCTCGTCGTCAACGTCGCGTCCCAGTGCGGCCTCACGCCGCAGTACGAGGGGCTCGTCCGACTGCACGGCGCGTACCGCGAGCGCGGGTTCACCGTGCTCGGTGTGCCGTGCAACCAGTTCCTCGAGCAGGAGCCGGGCACGCCGGAGGAGATCGCGACCTTCTGCTCGACGACCTACGGGGTCGACTTCCCCCTCACCGAGAAGATCGAGGTCAACGGGGACGGTCGGCACGCGCTCTACGAACTGCTCACGCCGGTCGCCGATGCCGAGGGGCACACCGGCGACATCCGTTGGAACTTCGAGAAGTTCCTCGTCGGCCGCGACGGCACGGTGGTCGCCCGCTTCTCGCCCGTGGTCGACCCGGAGGCCGAGGAGGTCGTGGCGGCGATCGAGGCCGCACTCGGGTAGCCGGGTAGCCTCGGCGGGCCCTGCCGCCACCCCCGGCCGGCCGGACCCCCGGAAGGACCACGCATGCCCGCGCGCGAGAACCTGCGCAACGTCGCGATCGTCGCGCACGTCGACCACGGCAAGACCACGCTCGTCGATGCCCTCCTGTGGCAGTCCGGCGCGTTCCGCGCGAACCAGGACGTCGCGGAGCGGGTGATGGACTCGAACGACCTCGAGCGCGAGAAGGGCATCACGATCCTCGCGAAGAACACGGCGATCGACTACGGCGACGTGAAGATCAACGTCATCGACACGCCCGGTCACGCGGACTTCGGCGGTGAGGTCGAGCGGGGCCTCGCGATGGTCGATGGCGTGCTGCTGCTCGTGGACTCGAGTGAGGGTCCGCTGCCCCAGACCCGCTTCGTGCTGCGCAAGGCGCTCGAGCAGCGCCTGCCCGTGATCCTCGTCATCAACAAGGTCGACCGGCCCGACGCCCGGATCGCCGAGGTCCTCGACGAGGTGTACGAGCTCTTCCTCGACCTCGACGCGGACGAGCACCAGATCGAGTTCCCGATCGTGTACACGAACGCGAAGGCGGGCTGGGCCTCGCTCGAGCAGGGCGTCGAGGGCAGCGACCTCGCGCCGCTGCGGGACCTCATCATCGAGCACATCCCGGCCCCGGAGTACGAGGCGGGCCACCCGTTCCAGGCCCTCGTCACGAACCTCGACGCCTCCCCGTACCTCGGCCGACTGGCGATCCTGCGGGTGCGCAACGGCGAGGTGCGGAAGGGCCAGACGGTGGCCTGGTGCCGCACCGACGGCTCGGTCGAGCGGGCGAAGATCACCGAGCTCTACATGACCGAGGCGCTCGACCGGGTCGAGGTCCCGTCGGCCGGCCCGGGGGACATCATCGCGGTGGCCGGTATCGCCGACATCACGATCGGGGAGACCCTCGCCGATCTCGAGGATCCGCGCCCGCTCCCGGTGCTCCAGGTCGACGAGCCGAGCCTCTCGATGACGATCGGCATCAACACCTCGCCGCTGGCCGGCCGGGACGGCGACAAGCTCACCGCGCGCGTGCTCGAGGGCCGGCTGCGCCAGGAGCTCATCGGCAACGTGTCGCTGCGGGTGAACGACACCGAGCGCCCCGACGCGTGGGAGGTCCGGGGCCGGGGCGAGCTCCAACTCGCCGTCCTCGTCGAGACCATGCGGCGGGAGGGCTTCGAGTTGACGGTGGGCAAGCCGCAGGTCGTCACCCGCGAGATCGATGGGAAGGTGCACGAACCCGTCGAGCGCCTCACGATCGACGTCCCCGAGGACTTCCTCGGGGTGGTCTCCCAGTTGCTCGCCCTCCGCAAGGGTCGACTCGAGCAGATGGTCAACCACGGCACCGGCTGGGTCCGCATGGACTTCCGGGTGCCGGCCCGGGGTCTCATCGGATTCCGCACGGAGTTCCTCACCGAGACCCGGGGGACCGGCATGCTCCACCACGTCTTCGACGGCTGGATGCCGTGGGTGGGGGAGATCCGCACCCGCCCGAACGGCTCGATGGTCGCGGACCGCACCGGCGTGAGCACGACCTACTCGCTCATGTCGCTGCAGGAGCGGGGCGCGCTCCTCATCGGTCCCGGCGTCGACGTCTACGAGGGCATGGTGGTGGGGGAGAACTCCCGGCCCGACGAGATGGACGTCAACCCGACCCGGGAGAAGAAGCTCACGAACATGCGCGCCGCGGGGTCCGACGATCTCGTGCGCCTCGTCCCGCCGCGGTTACTCTCGCTCGAGGCCGCGCTCGAGTTCATCTCGGACGACGAGTGCGTCGAGGTCACGCCCAGCAACGTCCGGCTCCGCAAGACGGTGCTCTCGGCCAGCGACCGTGGGCGCCTGCGGAACGCGAAGCGTCCGCCCCGCGAGGGCTAGGCCCTCAGCGCGGCCAGGAGGTCGTGCTCGTCACCGTCTGCGTGTCGGCGGTGAGGAAGGTGACGGTCGCGAACCCGTGGGCGAACGACGCCGCGTCGTCCGGCCCGGCCGGCACCGTGCTCGCACAGTCGAGCGGCTCCGCGTTCGGTGCGCTCGCGAGCGGGACGGCGATCACGCCGCGTACCGGCGAGCAGGCCGGGGCGTTCACGTTCACGACCTCGAGGAGCTCGGAGCGCTCGACGCTCCCGGCGAGGGCGGCCCGGTTGCGTTCGATCCAGGCCACCGCGGTGTCGACGCTCGGGCCGTAGTCGGCCGGATCGGCGAGACCCTGGCTCACCGCCACCGCCGGGTAGCCACGGCGCACGGCCGTGCGGGCGGCACCGACGGTGCCCGAGATCGGCGCGACGACGCCGAGGTTCTGGCCGGCGTTCGAACCGGCCACGACGAGGTCGGGCTCGAGGTCGAGCACGTCGAGCGCGTAGTTCACCGAATCGGCCGGGAACCCCGTCACGGCGGTCGCCGGGAACCCGCTCGCCGTTGCGACCTTCGCAGCGGTCAGTGCCGACACGTCGCCGGGCGTGGTGCGGTCCGAGGTCCCGGACTGGTTCGTGGCCGGAGCGACGACGGTGATCTCCACCCCGGGCAGGCCCCGCAGGCGCTCGACGAGTGCATCGATGCCCGGGGCCGCGTACCCGTCGTCGTTCGTCACGAGGATGTCGAGAGTCGGGAGCTTGGCCGTGGGTTGCGTGGGCGTCCCGCCCCCGGCGTCCTCGTCGGAACCCCCGCACGCGACGAGGGCCGCGGTCAGCGCGAGCATGGACAGTGTGGCGGTGACGGTGCGGCGCATGCGGTTCCCCCCGGTCGACGGCGCTCTCGGATTCTGGCAGAGGCGCGAACCGGGCGCGCTCATCCCGATCCGGCTCAGCCGGGTGGTTCGGTCACGAAGTCGATGAGTGACTCGACGGCGAGCACGAGCGGCTGTTCGAGGTCGGACCAGCCGTGCACCGATCCGAGGATCCGGCGCCACAGCGCCCGCAGGTCGGGTTCCCCGAGGGCGGCGGCGACCCCCTCCTTCCAGGGCGTGCCCTTCGGGACGACCGGCCAGGCCGGGATCCCGACGGCGGC